>JAGLRO010000138.1 GCA_023136245.1 Candidatus Heimdallarchaeota archaeon | reverse complement strand
GGATTCTATCTGATGGTGCTGGCGGGCGATTGAGAGTAAAGTCTCCACAGTACGAGAGGAACAGGCGGCTGGGGCCTCTGGTGTACCGGTTGTCCTTAAGGGCATTGCCGGGTAGCTAAGCCCTCGACGATAAGAGCGGAAAGCATCTACGCTCGAAGCGTCTCTCGAAACGAGTCGCCCACTCTGCTACACTGTAAGGGGGTTGGTGACAACAACCTTTGTAGTAGACGAGAGCGCGGAAAGAAGATCCGTTTGATAGAGCAGGGGTGTACGCGTCGAGCTTCGGCGAGATGTTTAGCCCACTGCCACTAACTGCTCAAGCGTAGTTAGGCCAAATAGGGATCGGTTCGTCAGATTCTTGGAGAGTTCTTGTCAGCTAATTTTGGTTTACTGGAATATTTTGATGACAAATACTTTATTTTATATTCCCAATCAAACTCATATAAATCTTCAAATGACTTAATTTTGCTGTGCTTTTATATTGTAGCAAAGTAATTTCTTTGAGCTGTATAATATTAAAAACTGATTCTTAAGAGGATAGCTTAATGATAAAAAGGAGTGAATACCGTGGGAACTATGGAAAGAATAAAAGTTCTAACAATAGACTTATTATAATCCTGAAAATCTTTACTCCTTTCATTACAATAATCGCATTTGGATTGATTTCCTTCATATTTATCTTTCCGGAATTTCTAAAATGGTTACCTTTTGAATCTCTTGAAACTATTGGATCTTTCGCAGAGAAATTAGCTAATTCAGTGGTTGTCATGTTAAAACTTGTATTTTCAAACAGGATTTTTCAGATCTCTATCTTAACTTTATTAGTATTCATAGCTCTTATCATATTACTCCCTTATCAGACTATTTCTGATAATAATTTCTACACGTTAAAGAAACTATGGTTTCCATATTATCGTAAAATTGGAATTGTGATCGCTCATTCTTCGATATTGTCTTCTTCCAATACATACATGTACAGTACTCATGCAAATAAAATTCATCAAGCTTTTATGAACTGTTTATCTTTGAAGCTAAAACGACTATCGATATTAATTTCCAAAAACAGCGATGGTGTGAGTATATTGTTTCCTCTTATAACTAAAGGTTTCTCCAAAAAAAAATCAGAAGAACAATTAAAGAATGAAATCATTTTCATTTCTAGTTCAGTTGAAACTCAGTATAATGGCAAAACAAAGGTTTTATCCTACGAACAAACAAAGAATTTTCTTTTTTCATTAAATCAGCTTAAATCAAAAACTAGTGTCGATTTTTCTTCAAATGCTCTCAAACAGTTTAATTTGACTGATCAGATATATAACATATTAATCAAGAACAAAATTGGTGATGTCTGTTTTATTGCAAGAGCAGCAGATAAAGGTAAAAAGGAGAAACAATATTCTTTTGATTTAGTTCTATTTTCTAAGGACAAAGAAACTGAATCATTCTTTTTGAATGCATCAAGTTTAAAGAAGAAATCAATACGTTTATCCAAAAGAATTCCTCGGTTTGAGAAATTAGTTTCATCGAAAATTCATAGCAAAGATTTATGGGATAATGATGATATAGCAAGTTTGATTCATATCCCTTACAATTATAGAGGAGGATCACTCTCTCTTACAACACAAAGTAACACTAATGGTTCTGCGGGAATGAACGAGAATCAAGCTACAATCTTAATAGGCAATTCAATTGAAGAAAATGATTTAGGTGATGACATTTCATTGAATGTTAAAGATCTTCTATTAAATATTGAGATCTATGGTATGATTGGAAGAGGAAAAACAAGACTCGTCTCTTCGCTTCTTAATCAACTCTTAGAACAAAGAGTGAGTACAATTGTATTTGATATTAAGGGTGAATATGCTCGGACATTTGCAGAAGATCATAGAGTTGATATTTTTACAATTGGAAGACCTAGACCTTTGTGTATTAACATTTTTGATACTTTGGATGAAGATGATGTAAGAAATACTCTATTAATTATCGAAGAAATGATGATGACCTCAAATCAAGAATTCACTCCTGCTATGAAAAATCTCTTTGAGAATGCTTTGTTCATAACTCATAAATCACAAAAAAGAAATCTAGAAACATTTGTTGAAAATCTGTTTAAGGTTTCGAGACAAGTTCAATTACAATCAAATGTATCTTATATACAACAAACAATCGATGCTGTTTTGAATAGATTGAATTTCATATTCAACCCTATTAATTTTGAAATTCTTGGAACATCAAGAACAACCTTGGATTTTTCATCTCTAGAAGATGGCAACAGTATTATTCTAGATTTGAGTCAATTTCAAAGACGAGCTGCTAGGCCTTCCGATATCTTTCTAGTTTGCAATTTAATCCTGAAAATGTTCTATAGATATGCAGCAGCTAAGGAAATGACAAATAGATTAAGATATGTAGCTATCTTGGAAGAAGCAATCAATATTATACCTAATTTTTATCATTCTGAAAGCTCTGCATCTCTTATTACTGCTGAGAACAATTTTCTATTAGGAAGAAATTTAGGTATAGGACATGTAACAGTTTCCCAATTATGGGATAGTGTAAGTAATGTTGTTCATGGTAATTCCGCAACCAAAATTGTGTTTCGTTCTAGTGAGAAAACAGAACTTATAGGAAGAGCGCTAAATCTTACAGATGAAGCTGTATCAAAAATCCAAAGACTACCTACACAACATTGCTATGTCTTCTTTGAAGATTCTGAATCAGCATTACAAATGAAAACTTTAGATTTAATAGAGGATCCAATGAGCTACTCTGAATATAGGACAAAGATATTGAAAAAGTATGGAAGAAGCGTTTATCCTTTGCTCTATAACAATTTTATAGACATGAGAACTTCCCTTTATCAAAAACGTGAACAACCAGCTAACATTAAATCTAGTAAAAGCAAAATTGCAAAACGTTTAAATGATAATGATAGAAAACTTGATACTTTTCTGTTAAAAAACGAGAAATTTCTAGATACAAAAAGTCAGATGGAGAGTTCTTATGAGAAGGAAACTCTGGACATAATAGCTTCAACCAACGTGATTCCTGATAACTTAATTTGTGAAAGATTGTGCCCTGAAAAAAACCATAATCGGGATTGTCTCAAATACAATATGGGTGCGAAAATAATAAAGAATTCTATTTTGAATCAAACATCTTTGAAGAATGTTGTTACTCTACTAAATGATGAAGATAAATTATTTTCGTGGATGTTTGATATAGCAAAAGAAAGGAATCTTGAATTTGATGATTTTCTAGTTTTTTGTACCATTAAAAGCATTATTGTTAATTTAGCATCTGAAGATTTATTATCTTTACCTGATACATATGAATTGCTTAAGAGATTCTCACCTAGAACCCAAACAACAATATTCTAGTTTGGAAAATTCATACTCAATATTAGTTTCCACTCATATTTAATAAAACTTAAAAAACAATACTGATTGTTCAATATTAGTTCTAACCACGTTGACCGTTGGTCATCGTTTCAACGGAAGTGGTAGAGGATGATATTATGGTAGAAAAAGAGCTTAAAGAAGCAATTAAGATAATGAAAAAGCAGTCTCCATCTCGAAATTTCGTAGAATCTGTAGACATTGCAATAAATCTTCGTGATATTAACTTACAGGATCCTGCTAAACGTTTTCAACTTGATGTTCAGTTACCAAACTCTGTCAAAAAAGACATAAAAATATGTGTTTTAGCTGAAGGATCTCAACTTGTAGAAGCTCAATCAGCAGGAGCTGCTAGAGTCATCGACAAAGAGGAGTTAGAAAGCATCAGTAGAGAACCAAAGTTAGCTAAGAAGATTGCCCAACAATATGATTTTTTCGTAGCTAGTGCTCCATTAATGCCTTTGATTGGAAGAAATTTAGGGAAATACCTTGGTCCAAGGGGTAAAATGCCTAAACCAGTTCCTCCCACAGCACCAATCGAGCCACTATTACAAAAATACTCAGCAACTGTTCAAATCAGGTTGAGACAATCCCCTGTGATTCATGCAAGAATTGGCACAGTAGATATGGAGAATGATGCACTTGCAGAAAATGCACTTACAGTGGTGGGGAATGTAGAATCCAGATTGGATAAAGGTGAAAATAATATTCGATCTATTATCATTAAAACCACTATGGGTCCTCCAATTAAAGTCAAGTAGGTGACGAAGTGTCAACAAAAGGAATTTCTGAAAAGAAAAGAGAAATAATAGAGAACTTAAAACAACAATTATTATCATACCCTATTATTGGTTTGGTTAAGATAGATAATATAGGTGCTCGAATTGTTCAAAAAATGCGAAAAGATCTAAGAACTGAAGCTAAAATAATTATGGCTAAAAACAGTTTAATGAGAATTGCTGTTTCGGAAACTAAGCAAGAGATTAAAGGCATTGAAAAACTACTAACTAACATTGTTGGTTCATGCGCTTTTCTTCTAACTAATACTAATCCATATAGATTAGCATCATTTATGGATAAAAACAAAGTTCCAGCACCTGCAAAAGCAGGACAAATAGCTCCCAATGACGTAATTATTAGACCAATGAATACTGGGATACCTCCGGGTCCTATCATCTCTGAACTTCAATCCCTAGGATTGAAAACAAAGATTGAAGGTGGACAAATTCGCATTGTAGAAGAAGCAGTTGTTACAAAAGAGGGTGATCGTGTTAATAGGACAGTAGCTTTGCTTTTAAGAAGATTAAACATTGATCCCTTTGAAGCAGGTCTTAGTTTTATTGTAGCACTCGAAAAAGGAGCTATCATTCCAGGTGATTCTTTGATTATTGATTATGACTACTATGAACAGAATCTCCAATGGGCGTATAATTCAGCATTGAACTTAGCAATAAATGCTGGAATTGTTACAAAACAAAGTCTTGCTATGATTATTGTAAATGCTAACCAATTTGCAATAAATCTCTCAGTGAATAGCGTTTTTATTACTACAAAGACCTTCCCTACAATTCTCTCCAAAAGCGTACAAGGATCACTGAATGTTGCAGCAAAAATTGCCATTAGCAATCCCGAAGCTTTATCAGCACAAATACAAGAAAGACTAAAAACTGTACCAAAGACATCTTCTAGCATAGAAGTAAGAAAATAGAGCAGAGGAGACACAAGAAAAAGTAAAGAAGAAGAACCCAGGAAAATCTAGGGTTAGAATCACTATTTGGATAGGTGAAAAAAATGGAATACATATATGCAGCTTTAATATTACATGAATTAAGTGGAAAAATAACACAAACAAAAGTAAAAGGAATTCTTGAAGCTGCTGGAGCTACAGTAGATGATTCTCGTATAAAAGCTTTAGTTGCCGCTTTGAAAGAAGTCGACATAGAAGAAGCTTTGAAATCAGCAGTTATGGCTGCTGCACCAGCTGCAGCACCAGCACCCGCAAGCGAGAAATCAGCACCAGCAGAAGAAAAAGAAGAAAAAGAAGAAGAACCTGAAGAAGATACAGATTTAGGTCTAAGTGCTTTATTTGGGTAACTTTCTCATTTTCCTTTCTTATTTTTTGAATTATTATTTATTTATCGATTTTCTTATTTTCTTAAATTAACAAAAATAACCGAGATATTATTTTATGAAAAAAGAGCGGTATGAATCTGTTCTTTTTCCGGCAATCCTTCAATTTTAGTTTTTCCTACTAGAATAGTTGGAATAGATGAAACATTTAACTGATGATTCTTTTTATTGATTTTTACATTTTTATAATTGAATAAACCATCATACTCCTCAAGTACAGTTTTCAATATCCTTTCTGCAATATTACAATACGGACAATCTTCAGCTGTATAAAGTATAATTTCTTTCATGCCATACATTTTTCTTTGTTTTAATCTTATAAAATCAACAAAAATTTTGCGACTAGCTGGGATGATATGTACAGATTACACTTCTGACACTATATTACGATTCAACTATTATTAAACAGAATCACATGAGCAGGGACAATTTCGACATTCAGGACAAAAATCTTGATATTTGTTTTTAAAAGCATTATTTAGATTGATTTTGTAAAGGTTGGCAATACTCAAAGTCCATGCAAAGATATCTGCTAATTCCTCCTCTATTTTCTCCTTTTTCTTGAGTAAAATTGATTCTGCTAGTTCTCCTATTTCCTCAACAAGTTTAAGCATAGTTTTGGTTTTTCCTCTCTTTCGATCTTTTTCAATAAATAATTTTTCCATTAATTCCTGATGTTCCTGAATTTGCCTCACATCCATATTTTAGATGAAAGTATATTATTTACGCTGGTGCAACATAAAAAATGTTACCCACAATAACTGCTATTATTAGAATAACACAAAAAACAATGACATACCATGGACCAACTTTTACTCCAGGTAAATCTTCATCATAATATCTCATTAATCCAGCTCCTGTAGCTGGCATTGGACTGGTATCTCGTTTCTTCTTTTTTCGAGTACTACTCATAATTACCATGAACAGCTGAAATCAACAGTTTATATTGTTTTTTATTTATACTAATATTTGTAATTCCTGAATCATAAGTTTGTTTTAAGCAGAATAGTATAGATGGCGACCCCGACGCGATTCGAACGCGCGACCCCCAACTCTCTTCTTTGAGAAGATTAGAAGGCTGGTGCTCTATCCAACTGAGCTACGGGGTCAACCAATGTTTATGGTTATTCGTTTCCTTTCCATCTTAAATATTGTGTTGCAAGGTTCCGTTTAGTTTTTCTCAGTCGAAACTTATATATTCCTGCATTAAAACTTAAATTTGCGATGATATGGTGACTCCAAAGCAACTTCGAAAACTGTTTGCTGCTGGTTATCAGCTTACACCTGAGGCATATTCTTTAATTGAAAATGTAACTAATATAGAATCTGTAATTGAGAAAATTCTATCTAAAAAATTTGATAAAGCTATACTCTCTGTTGAAGATTTGAACAAAATTTTAAATCAGGAGAAAGCTAAACAACCTACAATTTCTGATTTAGCAATTGAAGATGAAAAGGATGAAGAATTTAAAGCTGAGAATCTATCAGTATATACTGCTCTGAAATCAACCGAATATGAAAACGATACTTCAAAATCACATTTACGAAAAGAGAAAATTTCAGCTGATCTTGAGATAATTTCTTCTCCTAAAAACACCAAATCTCCAGCTTCTGCTAAGAGTTTTCTTAAATATTTTGAGAGTAGGTTTGATGAAATTAGTCAAATGTTTATCCGACGTAGAGATATACAAAATATAATAAAAACATCATCTTTTAAACCAAGTTCAAGTAAAGATAGCATATCTGTTATTGCATTAATCATAAATAAGCAAAAAACAAGGAAGGGACATATAATCCTAGATTTAGAAGATAAAGAAGGAAGAATAAAAGGGCTTATTACGCAGTCTAATGTTGATTTAATTCATAAAGCTGAATTTATTTTAGAAGATTCTGTTCTATGCTTTACTGGGACTTATTACAATGGAATGCTTAGTATCAAAGATATTCAATGGCCAGATATTCCTTATGGTCATCGTCCTAATCATGCATATGAAGAAGTGCTTGCATTATTTCTATCTGATATACACGTAGGATCTAGAAATTTTGCAGGTAATCTTTTCCTAAGAGTAATTAATTTTCTTAATGGTAAGCTTGAATCAGAGAAATATAACCAAGTGGGACAAAAAGTAAAATATCTTTTTGTAGCAGGAGATGTAGTCGATGGTGTAGGTGTTTATCCTGGTCAAATTGAAGATCTTGTTCTAGATGATTTACATCTTCAATATCTGCTTTCCGCTGAGTATTTCGAACAAATCAGAAGTGATATCGAAATCATTGTAATCCCTGGTAATCATGATGGAGCAAGAGCTGCAGAACCTCAAACACCAATCCAAAAAGAATTTGCGCCTGAATTGTACACTCTAGATAATGTTCGTCTTCTTGGTAGTCCCTCCTATTTAAAAGCTCATAATGTGGAAATTCTAATGTCACATGGAAACTCAATAATGGATATTAATTCTGCTATCCCAGCAATTCCTCATGAAACATCAATGCCAGCTATGGTTGAAATGTTAAAAAATCGTCATTTAGTTCCAATATATGGAAAACGAACCCCTATTGTTCCTGATTCTGTGGATCAGCTAGTTATCAAAAAAATCCCTGATATATTTCAAACAGGACACACTCATTTAGCAGGTGATGAAACCTATAAAGGTGTAACTTTAATAAATTCTGGAACATTTCAGTTTCAAACTTCATATCAAAAAAGCATGAATATAAATCCCACAACAGGTCAAACATATGTGATTAATTTGAAGAATCTGCAAAGAACAGTTGTAGATTTCAACCAAATTTTCTAAATTCCACTTTTGGTGATTTTTTTACTCTAAAGGAATCTCATCATCTTCGATTTGAACATATGATAATATATCTGCTATTTTTGGTGCGTGATTGGAGAGAACTGCTATAGCATTCTTAAACTCCTCAATATCGCTTGTTCCTCCAACTAGGTGAAAATCACCAATTGATTTTAGAATTAGAAATCCGTTTTTTCCTCGAACC
>JAGLRO010000137.1 GCA_023136245.1 Candidatus Heimdallarchaeota archaeon | reverse complement strand
AATAAGAACAGCGAAAATCTCATCAAAATTACAACTTAAAAGATAACGAATGAATTTCTTCATGTTTTCGAAAATATTACGACCTTCTTCTACAGCTGTAACAATGGTGCTAAAAGCATCATCAGTGATAACCATATCAGCAACTTCTTTGGTGACATCAGTACCAGTTATACCCATACTCACACCTATGTCAGCTTTGCGAATCGCAGGTGCATCATTCACTCCATCCCCTGTGCAAGCAACAATATGATCTTTTGTTTGTAACATTTCTACTACTTTGAATTTGTCTTTGGGGCTCATTCTGCTGTATACTTTTATTTTCTCTATTTTTTCATATAGCTCCTCATCTGGCATTAGAGAAAATTCTTCACCACTAACTATCAGATCATCTTCATTTTCTAGTATACCTATGTCATTTGCAACTGCTACTGCTGTTGCTTCTTGATCTCCTGTAATCATAACGGTAGTTATCCCTGCTAGCCTACATTCTTCAATCGATTCTCTTACTTCTGGTCTTGGGGGATCAATCATTCCTGTTAATCCCACAAAAATCAGGTCATCCTCTATTTCATCTACTTTTTCTTTATCATAGTTAGCTGGTAGTTCTTTATAAGCGACAGCTAGAACTCTCAAAGCTTTCTTAGACATTTCAAGATTAGCATCAAGTATTTGTTTTTCTATCTTTTTTGTTATTTTTACTGCTTTCCCTTCGTCCAAAGCAGTGTTACATCTTGTTAATACAATCGGAGGACTTCCTTTTGTATTAGCTACGTATTTACCGTTCTCAATGGTGATCATTGTCATTCTCTTTCTATCAGAGTCAAAGAAAATCTCATGATCTCTTTCTTGTAAATCCTTCTGTTTAAAACCTGCTTTTTCTGCTACTACAATTAATGCTGCTTCTGTAGGATCTCCTTTTATGCTTATTTTACCTTCATTTCTAAGAACTCCAGCATTATTACAGTTATATACAACATTCAATAAACGATTGAGAGATGGACGTTTTTTGGGGTCTATTTTTTCATTATCCTTTATGAAATCTCCTTCAAGAAGATAACCTGAACCGCCCACTTCCGTTTTCCCATCCATGGTCCATATTTCTTTCACTGTCATTTCATTGCGTGTAAGAGTTCCTGTTTTATCACTACAAATATAGTTTACAGACCCTAAAGTTTCTACAGCAGGTAACCTTGATACAATTGTTTTCTTTTTAGCCATCCTTGAAACCCCAATTGCTAAAGTAATTACAATTGCAGCTGGCAAACCTTCTGGTACAGCAGATATAGCTAGAGCTACTGCTGTTTCAAAGCTTTCCAATATTGCTTCACCAAGTAAAATATCAATCGTCATGACTGCAGCACAAAGAACTAGAATGATTATTCCTAGAACTTTACCTAATTTATCTAACGCTTCTTGAAGAGGAGTCAATTCCTCTTTTACTTGTGTAAGTTCAGCAATTTTACCCATTTCTGTTTGCATACCTGTTGATGCAACAACTGCACTCCCCCTACCATATACACAGGTTGTTCCGCTATAAATCATATTTTTCCTATCATGTAATCTAGCTTTAGCTAAAACAATATCTAGATTTTTAGTGATAGAAGTACTCTCTCCTGTAAGCGGGGCTTCATCAATTTTGAAGTTGTTCGCTGTGATTAGTCTACAATCAGCAGGTATTTTGTCACCAACTTCTAATTTTACGATATCCCCAGGTACTAGATCACTGCCATGAACAATCATTTCTTTACCTCCCCTAGCAACCACTACGTCTTGTTCGAAATATTCTTTCAGTTTATCCAGCGCTTTATTAGATCGAAAATCTTGTACAAAACCTATTATTGCATTAATAATCACTATTGCAAATATTGCTATTGCATCGATTATTTCTTCTCCATGACCGAGCTTATAGTAGTTATTCAAACCAATTCCTAAACTAACAATACCAGCAATCATAAGTAAAATTACTAAAAAGCTAGTAAATTGTTCAGCTATCATTTTTAGAACTTTGAAACGTTCTGTTATAGTGATTTTATTTGGTCCATATTTTAGGAGACGACTAATTACTTCTTGTTCCTTTAATCCCTTTTCACTAGTGTTGAGTTTTTTGTAAACATCTTTTACTTTGATACTGTGCCAAGGAATAATGTCTTGTACTTCAGTAATCATAGTTTCTTTTTTTCTTTTCTTAGCCATTTTGACACCTTGTCTATCTTTAATCTTTAATAATAGAGCTTTACAATAGATGTTTTGTATTAGCTTTAAAAGTTTTTTTTTGAGTGTATAAGAAAAAACAATAAAGAAACAAGTTTCAAAGATACTTAAAAGAAATTATAGTATTTTCTTTAATGTATCAATCAAGTTATCTATATCTTCTTCTGTATTATAGAAATGAGGACTAATCCTTATTCCTCCATAACGGCTTGAAACGATAATCTTTTGTTGTTTTAGTTTCTTTGCAATTTCTACATTATCTGGAAGTCTAATGTTAATTATCCCTGATCTAAATTCTCTATCTGTGGGAGTTATAAATTCGTAATCTCCCAACTTATTTAACTCATCAATAAGGTAATCAGTTAATTGGAATATTCGATTTTCAACATTCTTTATTCCATAATCTAGAAGAATTTGCATCCCTGCATGAGCGATATAATAAAGAATACTTCCAGGATTTGTATCTTTATACCTATCAATTGTATTTAGATATTCTAATTTATTCACATTCCAGTAAGGATCAAATAAACTCCCTTGATCAGTTCCGTGATATCCAGCAAAGGGCGGATAGAACTCATTAATTAGTTTCTTCTTCATAAAGAACAAACCCTTTTGATCTGGCCCCAGCAGCCATTTTGTGACTCCACAAGTAAGAAAGTCAACATCCCAGTCACGAACATCATTAACAAGAGCACCAGAAGATTGAATAGTGTCAACTAAAATGAAAGCGTCATTCTCATGAGCAATCTTAGCTATCTCCTTCAAATCTGCTTTGAATCCAGATATCCATTGGACATGAGAAAGAAGAACTAACTTCGTATTGTCATCAACTTTCTCTGCAAAGTCTTCTGGAGTGAGTATGTTTTTTCTATCAGCAACTTGTCTATATTCTACACCTTTTGTTTTTTGCAAGTAAAGTGCTTGATAAACCTGCCCTGGATAATCATTCCAGTAACAAACAATATTGCTATCTTCATCATAATCTAAAATATTCGCAGCAATTTTTGAGCCATGAGTAACATCAGGAGTGAATGTTATTTCTTCACTTGATGCATTAATAACTTGAGCAAACTGATTTCGAACATCTTCTCTAGCTTCACAAGGTTCAGTGTAATCTATTAGTGTCCAACAATTCAAATAATTTTGTAAAGCATCTGCAGTTCTCCCATGTAAAGGTCCTGTTGATGCGTGGTTTAGATAATTCAATTCCTTGAGTGTAGGAGAATCATTTCTAATTTGTTCTACGAAGGAATCCATAATATGAGAACAGTACAATAACTAAAATATTTTTCCTAACATCTAACAATTTTCAGATGATCAGAAGAATCTGTTATTTATTTATTTCTTACCTTTTCATGTTTAAGAATAGACACTAGAAGCTGATCTATCATTGCAACAATTAGTTTACCACTTTTTGCAGAAACCTCAAAGAAGTGATTATCAATGCTATCTTTCAGAGAAGTACGATTCAATCTAAAAATAAACTCTTTTGCATCAATAGAAGCTAGAGTTTTTTGACTAATTTCTCTCAAATCAGATTTATTTCCTACTAGAATGATAGGAACTTTTCCGATACCACTGTAGTTAATTAGTTCTTCAATCCAGAAAAGTGCATGACGAAACGTATCAGGTCTTGAAATATCAAATAATATTAAAGCTCCAACTGTGTTAGTATACAATTTTGAACGTTTATTGCTAGTTAATTCTCTCCCAGGAATGTCGTACAAACTTATTATGTATTCTTCTCCTTCAAAAATTCTTGGAAATTCAATGAGCTCTAATTTTATTGAAGGTTTCTTCTCTGCTTTTGGGGCTACATTAAGGAATTGATTGAAGAGAGTAGTTTTTCCTGTTCCATAGTCTCCAAGTACCAGTACTTTATATCCCATTGTCTAATCACAACAGATAGACTATATAATTACAATTTCAAAAATCTTGTTGTTATGTAGTATTAGAATCTTACTCGAATTGCTTTACCTAACATCTCAAAAGCTCTATCAATATTCTGACCAGTCTTTGCACTTGTTTCTAATACATAGTTTGTTATTTCATAACTTGCAGTTCCTTGATTAAGAATCTTGACATATTTCTCAGCATCACTAATTTTAACACTCTTTCGAGTTCTAATATCGGATTTGTTAGCTATCATGATAATTGGAACAACTTCACTACCACAAAATTTGTATAATTCCTTTAACCACATTGAACAATTCTTGAAGGATTTTTTACTTGTAATATCGAAAACTAGAAGAGCTCCCATACTCCCTTTATAAAATCTCCCTCTAATTTGTTGGAAAATATGTTGTCCAGCTAAGTCCCAAATCTGAAATTTCCAACTCTCATTAGGAACAACCTCTTTATCGATAACACTGAAATCAGCACCCAAGGTCATGTGATGGGAACTGGAGAAACCATAACCCATGTATCGATTGCGAATGGATGTTTTTCCTACTGCTCCATCTCCTAGAAGAGTGATCTTGAAAATATATTCAGCTTTAGTCACAACATACAACATACAATTTCTCTAAAAAACTTACTTATTACAATTGACTTTCAATTTCTGGTTTGTAAGCTCTTTTTTGGTTATTCTTCATTTTTTCCATATTTTTACAATATCCTTTCCAAACTGATAATAAATACAATTGGTGTATCTCAATAATTAAGGAATGTCGATTCATTGTATAGGACATTCCTGACCTTAGGAGAAGTATTGTAGAATGAAAAAATCATCTGGGGAAGAGCTATTTTTGTTAGATGAAAAGAAACCCTCAATCAGGGAGATAAAAGAGAATAAGATTGGATATGAATATTCAATTCCAGAAGAAGAAATCATAAAACTTGATATATCGGATGAATTGGTAGATGAATGGCAGAAGATTACAGACAATATTAGTATTATTTTTAACGTTCCCGTTACTCTTATTATGAAAGTTAATTCTCCAAAAATCGAGGTTTTTATATCTAGTAAAACAGAAGGTAATCCTTATCATGTAGGTGAAAGTGAACACCTACCTGGTTTGTATTGTAACACTGTTATGATTAGAGATGAAAAACTTCTTGTCCCAAATGCTCTCAATGATGAATTATGGAAAAACAATCCAGATGTGAAGTTAGATATGATTTCATATCTAGGTTATCCAATAGCATGGCCAAATGGTCAAATGTTTGGGACTATTTGTGTTCTTGATTCTAAGGAGAATTCTTATTCTGTGGAATTGATTGATATTCTTGAAGGTTTCAAAAATATACTTGATAGCTTTCTTGAAAATACTTACAACAAACATCTTCTTGCAAGTGAATTAATCATAAGAAAAGAACTTGAAGAAAAATTAAAAGAGCAATCAAAAATAAGTGAGGAAAAATTCAGAAAGATATTTGAATTTGCTGCTGATGGTTTTACACTCCTAGAAACTGATGGAACAATAATTGATGTCAATGAAAGTAATTTAGAAAAGTATGGATACGATAAAGATGAGTGGATTGAAAAAAACATCAGAGAGATTATTCCATACACAGATTCTGCAATTCTCGAAAAATATATAGCTGAAGTTTATTCGAAAAAATACATTTCTTATGAAACTATCGCACAAAAAAAGGATGGAACACAATTCAATGTAGAAGTCACTGCAACTTTGATAAAACTTGAAGATAGAGAAGTAATCTTTGCGATTAATAGAGATATAACAAAGAGACTGCAAGCAGAAAAAGCATTAAAAGAAAATGAAGAAAAATATCGGTTATTGTTTACTAATGCAAATGATGCAATTTTCTTATATAAAGTAGTGGAAGAGCAAGAATATGGTCAATTTATAGCAGTTAATGACAAAGCATGTAAATTAACAGGTTATTCGAGAGATGAGCTCATACAAATGTCTCCAATGGATTTAGTTTCTGTAGATGATCTTGCTTTTCTTGATGAAACCAGCAGTATACTAATTGATAAAAAAGAAGGAATTAGAGAAAGAGTGATTTATACTAAAGATGGAAAAACAGTTGCTGTAGAGGTTAGCTCCCATCGATTCATATTACAAGAAGAAGATATGGTAATGTCAATCATTCGAGATATCACTGAAAGAAAAAAAGCAGAAGCTATTCAAAGAGAGGCATATTCACAACTTGATAAAAATATACAAGATTTTGCATTTCTAGTTGATGGAATAAGAAATCCTCTTGCAGTTATCCAGGGTTCGATTGATACAAAATTACATAATTTTAAGGAAATGATTGAACAACAAATTGATATTGTCTCTTCTATTACTGATCAAATCTCAGATAGGTGGCTAGAGTCTGAGCAATTCAGAAACATCTTACAGAAACAACTATTAGAAGAAGTTTAACTCGACTACTGAAAAATGGTTTTTAGAACAACATCTATGATCACAGAATCAAACTCTAGAATTTGATTCAATTTTTCACAAAATATTGAATTTCTTGCAGAATTATCGTTACAATAATCTTTTTAACATAGTCGAGAAGAGACTTCATCAATGCCAGAAATAAACAGTCGCTCTCCAATAGTGGCACTAGCAGCACTGATATTCGGTCATTTCCTCAATCATTTCTATGCTTATGTTCTAGCAGCATCTCTCTTCATTATAAGAGAGGATATGATCATGACTAATGCTGAAGTTGGTTTAGTTGTAGCAGCACAAATTGTCATTTTTGCTGTTTGTAGTGTTATTGTTGGAATCACTAGTGATAGATGGTTAAAAAGTAAAAACATCTATATTCCAGTTGGAGTACTATTTATGGGAGCTAGTATGTTCATAGTTGGTTATGCAAATAGCTTTTTAGCTCTAATCTTTGCAGCTATAGGTTTAGGATTTGGTGCTTCGTTCTACCATCCTGTAGGTTATGCGGCTATAGCAGATCTTTATGAAGAAAAAAAAGGTCTTACTATGAGTGTTAATGCTGCTCTGGGTATGATTGGTTCATCTATTACTCCAATATTCATAGTTGTGTTTAATCGATGGATTGGATGGAGAATGTTTTTCATCTCTTTCGGTGTAGTAGCGATTGTTTTTGCAATAGTCCTATTCTTTGCTTTTCATTATTTGATCGAGTATCATAGAAATGAAGAAGAAGAAAAAGAACTTATTGCAAGTAAAACTATGGATATGGAAAGCAAAGTATCTCACTGGATGAAGAATGAATTATTCGTTGTTCTAACAATCTTTATTGTCGCATGCCTTTTCTATTCAGCATTTAGATCTGGAATATTCCGAATCACAAACACATTTCTATCAATTATTTTTGTAGATTATTATAATTTTGATGTTTTTCAAGCTGGTTTGATTACGACGGTTATCTTAGTAATTGGGGGTTTAACAGCTATCTTTGGAGGAGTGATCAGTGATAAGTATACAACAAGTCTCACCATGATAATTTCTCTTGCTGGATCATCAATGATGCTACTTTTACTAGTTATATTCGGGAACGTTATTTCAGGAGTAGGAGCTATAGCATTATTCTTTATTTTTGTAGCTTTCTTGTATTTTTCCGCAGCAGCTGGAACGAAATATGTTTCAGAAAATGTTCCTCAACGTTCCAGATCCCTAGCGTTAGGATTTCTTTTCGCTGTTCCAAGTTCATTAGCTGGTATATTTCCATGGGTATTTGGAAGAATTCTAGATAACTCAACACATATTTGGTCTTTTGCTTTTCTAATGTTTTTAGCTATGATGGGAACTTTAATGTCTATCGTGTTATTTAGAAGAGATTGGCTGCTTGGAAAATTAAAGAAAAAGAAAAAAGCTGACATTGAATTAGTTTCATAGATGATGCGTTTTGATACAACAGCTTTTGTTTTTATCTTATCTACGAAACATAAATTTTAAATAATACGCGTATTTTCAAAGCATGTTAAAATCAAAAAGAGTGAATAATGATGGGTAATTTATTAATACTTATAGCTTTGATAACCGGATTAGTTTCAATTTTAGCAGCGATTTATTTCACAGTAATTGTTATGAGAAAAGATCGTGGAAACGAGAAAATGATAGAAATTTCCGGGTATATTGAAACAGGAGCTAAAAGCTTCCTAAAAGTCCAATATCTGGTTTTAGGAATTTTCGTTTTAGTACTGTTCGTGGTTATACTCTTATTCTTGCCAACCAAGATGACTGGACATGAAGTCCCAATTCTTGCAGGAGTTCTCAATTGGCAACAAGCAATCGCTTATCTAATTGGAGCACTAGCATCAATGCTTGCAGGTTATATTGGATTAACAGTTGGAGTAAAGACCAATACAAGGGCAGCACAAGGAGTTACAAAAGGAATCAAGGAAGGATTTGATATTGCTTTCTTCGGCGGATCTGTAATGGGTCTAGCAGTTGTTGGTGTTGCACTATTAGGTGTTGGTGGAATCTACTGGGTTTTTGCACCCTCATTAGGAATAGAACAAGCAACTCAGATTGTTCTAGGTTTCAGTTTTGGAGCATCTGGAATAGCACTTTTTATGAAATGTGGGGGAGGAATTTATACCAAAACAGCAGATGTAGGAGCAGACCTTGTAGGTAAAGCAGAATACAACTTACCAGAAGATGATGTAAGAAATCCCGCAACTATAGCAGACAACGTTGGTGACAACGTTGGTG
>JAGLRO010000136.1 GCA_023136245.1 Candidatus Heimdallarchaeota archaeon | reverse complement strand
TCTTCAAAGCAGAATCAACTTCAATTCTCAACTGACCATCATTACCAAAACTGACAGATCTATCAATTACGAGTAGCTTGTGATTCTTCTTTGCAAATTCAACGATATCACTGGTTGGGAAGGGTCGAAAAGTTCTGACTCGAAGAGCATTAACACTCATACCTTCTTCATTTAGTCTATCAACTGCCTCATGGGTTTCATCACCTATTGTTCCCATTGAAACTATTGTTAAATCTGCAACATCTTCACCATAAGGTTCAACTAATCCATTACCGTAAGAACGACCGAATCTTTCCTCGAATTCCTTATGAACATCTACTATTTTTGTTTTAGCTCTTTCCATTGCAGCCATAAGATCTCGTCTGTTCTTACTATATTGATCTGGACCTGTCATTGCTCCATAAGCCCACGGATTGTCTACATCCAGTTCTATTATAGGATCGTCATAATCCCCAACAAACTCATAAGAATCTTCAGCATTAGGTAGAGCGACTTGACCTGTTGTATGGCTAATAATGAAACCATCCAAACACGGCATTGAAGGTAAAGCTATTTCTTTGCTTTCGGTTATTCGAAAGGCTTGTAGAGTTGTATCAAACACTTCTTGATTGTTTTTGGTATAAATCTGAATCCAACCAGCATCCCTAAAAGCCATAGAATCTTGAAAATCAGGCCAGATATTCCAACCTGGGGCAAGACATCGATTAACAACAGGCATTATTATAGGTAACCTACCATAACCAGACCAAAAAACATTTTCCGCCATATAGAGTAATCCTTGGCTAGAAGTTGCAGTAAAAGTTCTTACTCCACTCCAAGCTGCGCCCATACAAGCTGCTAGAGCTGAATGCTCGCTTTCAACAATAACAAATTCAGCATCTAAAAGACCTTCTTCTACATATTGACTTAATTTTTCTACTATTGTTGTTTGCGGAGTTATAGGGTATGCTGCGATTACTTTGGGTTTCGCATAAAGTGCTGCATAAGATGCTGCATCATTACCAGTCATCGATTTAACTTCATGATGTACTACCATTTGATTACTCTCCTTCATTCACCATTATTATTGCCTGTTTTGGGCACTCTGTAGCACATATTCCACAACCCTTGCAATATTCATAATCATAAGTTATGGTTTGATCCTTTTCTCTATCTGCGGGATAAATTGCATTATCTGGACAAAATTTCCAACAAATATTGCATTTGATGCATTTTTCTGGATCTAGAACTGGATACTGTGTTCTCCAATCTCCTGTTCTTCCAGCGGAACCTTCCATTGGGTATAATATTGGTAAACTTGGTTCTTTTGTCATGCTACTACCACCTCAGTTTCTTCGTATGCTCGAATAGCAGCTTCTACATTTTTTGGAGCTCTTCTTTCTCCCCAGAAATTCTTAATTGCTTTCACAAGATTATCTAAACTTACAATATTTGTACCTTTTACAAAAGCCCCTAACATGGTCATGTTTACAAGTGTAAAACCACTAATTACTAAACCCATATCTTGAGAAATTCCGGTCGCATCAACATATGCAACCTTTCTTCTTGTTCCCTTTAGCTGGTCAGGAACTTCTTTTGCATTAATTATAATTACTCCTTCTTTATCAACCGTGTCAACATCAATTTCATCAAGGAGATCTAAATCAAGAATCAAAGCATGGTTTGAATTATAAACAGGACTATGAATCCTTATTGGCTTTGTATCAAATCTAACATAGGCAAGAACAGTTGCTCCTCTTCTTTCAGAACCATATTTAGGAATTGCTTGAGAATCAAGTCCTTCATACATTGCAGCTTCAGCAAGAATCTTAGCTCCAGTGACTCCTCCTGAACCTCCACGGCTAATTTGGATGACTTCTATCATTAACTATAACCTTACTATTTATTGTCACCGAATAATCTTAATTTTTTATAATTGTTTAGGTATGTCGGTTTTCAAAAATGACGTTCTAATATAGATTTAACACTTATTTGTGCAATTAAAGTACTTTCAGTTTATGTTGATCGCTTTTAGGATAGTGTCAATTCCTTTATAATTTTTGAACAAAACACCTTTTGTGCAAACTAGACTAATTAATTCGGATTCTATTTCTGAAAAGGGTCCAACTCGAGTAATGACATCAACATTTGCATCATGTCTTCGTTTTAAACCAGATAATCCTAAAACCACATTCGGTCCGCGAAATTCTATAACGTCAAGACCTGTAAAACCTACAATTTCTTGTGGTGTGGAAATGACAAGCTTGTTTATTGTATCTTGTGTAGAATATTTTCTTAGGAGTAAAGCGTTAACTTTAATTTCTGAAGTATTTTCGAAAGTTGATTGCAAGAGTTTAGTTGCAAACTTTAATTTTGAGTCTTTGTCCATAGGCCAAAAAACAGCAATTCCTTCTTCTGGAAAAATAGACAGAAAGAACTGAGATTTGAGCGGTAAAGAAATAAATTCCTGGTAATCATTAAGTGGTTGGAAGGTCATAGCATATAAATAATGTAAAGGAGATGAAGATAATTTTGTTATATAACTATTAATTGTCAAGATATTCAGATCTTTGACAATAGAACCTTTTTTCTTCTGAAATTCATTTTTGAGTTTTGTAGACGTATCAAATTTTTTTACAGGATCAAATGTAAAAATCCTTTGATATACACTGAAAAACATTTGATTCATAGCTTTAGACCAAGATTTTCTTATTTTGGAAGCTGAAACAGTTTTATCTTTTATTGCTTTCTTAAATTTACTAATAGCTTGATCAAAGGACACTTTAGCTTGTTTCTTTCCTTTTGTAGCAAGAGTCGTCAGTATATCATCTTTGGTCAAGTATTCTAAGAAAGTAATTTCACTCATTTGAACCACAAGTTAAAGTAATTGATTTCCTTGAATGTTAGTCTTGTTGTTCTATACTTAACTACCTATTTAATTTTTTTATCGTTTCTGATTATAAAAAAATGAATTGCTTCATTAAAATTCAAAATTGGATGTAAAGGGATTAACTATAGTATAACGCCAATTTTAACAAGAATTAGTTGTATTGCAAAAGCTGTAAACAAACTTGTAATAACTATAATCAATGTACTTAATTTCCAATTTCTTTGTTGAGACATCTCAATATATAAAAGGAACCAGATTATTGAAGCTACTGCAAGAATGCAAAACAGAACCATTAAGAATGTTAGAAATCCACCTGAGAAAACACCATTGTACACTGTGAAAACCATTATCATCACTCTTAGCTTCTGAACGTGTTTTTCGTTATGATTTAAAAATTTATGCCCTTTAGACAGCTTGAGTAATTTCATGGAAAGAAATTCATCCAGGAACGAAGAAATCCCCATCTATTTTTCCTTTAATTTTGTTCTTCTTAAGGTACATTGGAATTATTTTTTTGATGTTTTCAATATTAAATCCTGTTTCCTCGGCTAATTCAGAAATATTGAATTTCTCTCCAGAACTCAGAGCATGTTCAATCTTATACTTTGGAGTATCCTCTTCTTTAAACTCACCTTTTGTTTTTCCCTTAGCTCCAGTTCGATTTTTACCACATTTTGGGCAATCCCAAGTCGCCATTCTAGTTATGGTGACGTTACCTTCTTTGTCAGGCATTGGACTTACAATATTCCATTCTTTTTTGGTTGGAACATCTTTTGGGAGCCATTCTTCTCCACAAGCTTTACATTTTATCAGTTTCTTCTTTGCCATAAATCTCAAATATCGTTCAGTTAACTTGATTAAAATCTTTTCGATGAAAATCACTTGAAATGAAGTGTTAATACCATTCTCTCAAAAAGCTAGTTTTATAAGCTAATAAGGTGAAAAAAGAGATGAAAAACAAATGCTATTACTAGTCCTGTGAGTTTAATGAGTACAAAGAAATGTTTAGCTTGTTGGGAAGAAATAGAAGATACAGAGAAGATTTGTCATCATTGTGGTTCTGATCAAGAAGATGTGAAAGATTTTCTAGCTTTAGCAGTATTAAAACAACAAAAACAGAAAATCACAGTCCCTGAAAAAACTCCAGTTCTTGACTTCATCTTCAAAGTTGACCCTGATGCTAAAGAAGAAGTTACTTTCTCATCAACACCGAATATTCCAGATACAAAACCTTCATCCTCTTATCAAGCAAAACGACCATCGTGGTTAGGAATTCCTTCAACTACAAAAACTGTATCATCTCAGGAACTCGCTATTCAAGACACAAAATCTAAAGATTCTTCTACAGATAAGATTGTTGTGTGTCCTCATTGTTTGGAAGAAGTTCCTTTCAAGAAATATTGTAAATTCTGTGGTAAACCACTACAAAAGGAATGCATTAAATGCAAGAAACAGGTATCAATTGCTGCAAAATTCTGCACTCACTGTGGATATATTATAGAATCATCTGATGACAAGAAACAGAAAAATCAATCACAGGAAAAGGATTCCTAATTGCCTTATACAGTATTTTCAGTGGATACTAATGAAACTTCCTAAACCTTATATTGCTGTTCTATTCAATTGGAATAAAGAGAAACACTCTACTGATATAATATATTTTCATCTCAAAGGCAGAAAAGATAAAACAGCCATTTTTCACACTAGATTACAATTTCTATATGAAAAAGAATATTTGAGAGTTTACAAATATTTGAGAATTGGAAGGAGCTCAACTTTCTATATTCGTCCTAGAATTGCAACAGAGAATCTTCGTGATGCTGAATATATTTTGATTCCGGATACAGATTTACCGTGGGATAATAGAGGATTTCTCGAATACTGTTCAACATTCAAAATCTCCAAACCTAAAATTGCCCCAATATGTTGGAATTGCCTATTTAGAAGAAACAAATGGACTCCACTACAAGAAGATTCAGTAAAATACAAAGGTAATCGAATCTGTGAATATTGTATCAAAAATGAGTTGAATCAAGAACTACAACGAAGTAATCTTGTAGTATCAGGAGGGATAACAAGATTCTTTCAACAGCAAGCAGAACGAGAAGGAAAATTAGATGTTGTATTAGAAAACATATCTTTTGGAACTGAACAAGATCCAATAAAAAATCCTGAATCAACTCTTTTTGACATTATAACTGCTAAAAAGATTGGTAATACTATTGAAGTTGATAAAATTCCAAAACTTCCAGTTAAATTGAAAAAATTACTAGTCTCTGAAGGAATTAAAAATCTATTACCCATTCAACAAAAAGCTATAGATTCTGGATTATTGTCAGGAGAAGATCTACTAATAGTTGCAGGAACAACATCTGGTAAAACATTAATAGGAGAATTCGCAGGAATTTCACAAGCTCTTAAAGGAAAGAAGTTTGTTTATCTATCTCCTCTTGTTGCTCTAACAAATCAAAAATATGAACAATTCAGAAAAAGATATCGGAAAATTAATCTAACTACTACAATAAGAGTTGGAATGAGTCGAATCAAAGTAAAGGGAGAATTTTCACCTATAATTGATGGTGATTTTAAAGATACAAACATCATTGTAGCAACTTACGAAGCTTTTGATTTCTTGTTGAGAGATGGTAAAAGTAGATATATGGGGGATATAGGTGTCATAGTAATTGATGAAGTCCAGATGCTTGTTGCTAAGGAACGTGGATTTAGACTAAATGGTTTAATTACTCGAATGAAAGCACTATTTCCTAATGCTCAATTTATATATCTCTCAGCTACTATAGGTAATCCGGAAAAATTAGCTGATGATTTATCAGCTGACTATGTTGAATATCTAGATAGACCTATTCCACTAGAAAGACACACAATTTTAACAGAAAATGAGATTGAAAGATTCAAACATCTTTTCAAAATTTGTCAGAATGAAGAAAAATTAGTATCAAGTACAGGGTACAAAGGTCAGACCTTAGTATTCACAAATTCCCGGAAGAATTGTGAAAACCTAGCTAAGAAATTAAGTAGGAGAGGTATTCATGCGACATACTATCATGCAGGATTAACCTTCATGTATAGAAAGAAAGTCGAAAGAGGTTTTGAGAAAGGAAAATATTCCACCGTTGTAACCACAATTGCTCTTGGAGCAGGTGTTGATTTTCCTGCTTCTGCTGTTATTTTTGAAAATCTAGCTATGGGTATTGAATGGTTATCTGTAGCTGAATTTCATCAAATGCTAGGTAGAGCAGGTAGGCTTGGATTTCATGATAGAGGTAAGGTTTTCTTGCTAATCGAACCTGGCAGAAAAATATTCGTTGGTCAAAAAGAAACAGAAGAACAAATAGCTTTCGAGTTGCTAACTAAACCCATTGAAGATGTTGACCCAGTTCTAGAAACAATTCAAGAAGAAGAGGAATTATTAGCTACAGTTACTGCTTTCGGTAAAGTTAACATTACTAAAGATAAAATGATTTTCTCAAATATTCTCGGGAGAACTGGGCTTTTGAAAGATAATATGAGAGCATTGAGAAAGATGGAAATGATTTATGTAGAGAACAAGGATATTTTTCCAACGAAAATTGGAAAAGCTGTTTCATTATCATTTCTATCCCCATCATACGCCTTGCGTTTGGTTCAAGAAATTAAAAGGTACAAAATAAAAGATTTCTCTGAGGATTTTGCTCTTACTTTAGCGATAAAAATACAACCCTTTAGATCAGCTCACCTCACATCAAAACTGCATGGAGAAATTGAAAGGGTTCTGAAATCAACTATTTCAACAAACCTATTTTCAGGAGTAGTACTGGATCTTTATTCAGGAAATGGATGGGGGAGACGAAATCCAACAAAGCTCATAATCGATTCTTTTGCAGATTGGACAAAAAATATTTTCATTTGCGATTGTGCAGATAAACCATTCTGTGGTTGTGGTGAGATAAATTTCACAAAAATTATTGTAGAGCTAAGAAATAAAGGATTTTCACCAATCAAGATTACTGAGGAAATTAGAAAGCGACACAATATTCAACTTTATCCTGGAGATCTATTTTCCTATCTTGATTCACTTGTTCATAATCTTGAAGCTGTTCATAGATTAGCGAAGGTTCTTGATAAGCAGAAACTTCAATCACTTGCCCGAGTTGCAGTGAAGAATATAGAGAATCCAAAAGAATAGGAATAATTTTATTAAATTAGTTAGATTTATCAATATCCTAACTTGATATTCTTGTCTGGTGGTAGTACAAGTATGATTGAAACAGATGCAGAAATGGCTTTATCAAACGAAGATCTTGGTGTTTTAATATTAGGTTTACTCGGTTTTGTATTTTCATTTGCTGACATAAGATCAGATACATCAATAGCTCAAATAGCATTCCCAATCATTGTTATTTTTCTTATTAGTTGGGGATTTGTACGGTTCCGACGAAGACCTTTACCAAAACAGATTCAATATACACGATATATCTTTCTAGGGCATATCAAGACTCTACGATATTATAATCTGATTGCAATAATATATCATAATCTGCTAGTTATTACACGTTATATAACTCTAGACAATGGTTATGCAAGAGTAGCTCTATTCTACAATTATGTCTGCCTTTTTGTTTTTTCAGTTATAGAAATAGCAGGTCATATAACCGTTTCAGATTACTTTCAAATTCTTGACAAGATTGAAGGTGAAGATGAGGAATTATTTCGAAAGAAACGGTTTCAGATACTCTTTGGGACAAAATTCTGGATTTGGATAGTAATTACAGGACTTGTCAGTATTGGAATGACATATCTTCCTTTTTCATCTATATATCTTACTGGGAATGTATTACTAATTGTTAGTCAAATAGTCATTGTGCTAATTAGTATAGGAATTGTTCTATACTTCTATTATGAAACTATGTCTTTTGATAAAATCAAAGGAGCTGATATGACAATGAAAGCAACGAATTACTACATTGATGTTAATCTTCAAGAATATGGTTATGAATTACTTGAAGGATACCTTGAGACAACTGGAGAGAACATTGTAATCATGTCAAAGCTCGCCATGATGTATACCCAAGATAGTAAATTTGATAGAGTTATGGAACTCACAAGTAAAGTTCTGGAGGAAACAGAAGGAAAGGGAATCAACACTCCACATATGATTTCAAGAGCTCATTTATTACGAAGTATCAGTCTCAAAGCTAAAGAAGAATATGAAGAAGCATACGATGAAGTATCTCAATCCTTGAAATACACTCCAGATAATCATGCGGCTAGAAAACTTAGAAGAGATTTACGAAAAATCATCAAATTAAAGAAACAGAAATAAAGCTCAAAATTCTCTTTTATAAAAAATATCTACCCAAAACACAACAAGTTTATATGAAAAGGGCATATAACAAAATAGATGAGAATTTGCTCAATTGATACTACTCTCAATGAGAAAATCAGTCCAAACACTATAACTAATTCAATTAATGTGAAAATTGCAAATGTGAAAATTAATATCGTTAAGAAAATTGGACCAGGGTTGGACAGAAAAACTCTCGAAAGGTCTCATGTATTACTTATAAGCCTACCAAGAAAAAAACTTACTCAAGAGCAATATATTGAACTAATCTCATACATTGACATTGGTGGTTGCTTAATTCTTACTCTTCCTTCACCCCCATGGGAAAATCTTGGAAGATTTTTTGAAGAAATGAGAAAGGAATTAGGAATAATCTTTCAACCAAATTTTGTTTATGGATTACCGAAAATCCCCCAAGATACTCGTTTAGTTGGATCAAAGCTGAAGATTACAAAAGCCCACGTAATTAGATATAATGAAGATAAGAGTTTTCTCAAAGAAAACGGTATAAAGAAATTCGTTCCACTAGCTCTAATGGATAATCAACCAGTTGTTTTAGCAGCTAATAAAAGAAGAGGAAAATTCATTATTTTCAGTGCTCCTGAAATCTTCAATGAAAGAAATATCGATTTTCTCAGTAGATTAATATTACTTGTATCAAATAAGGAAAGCTTAGTGTTCTCAAAACGAGAAGAGAAAAGAAAACTTGGAAACACAAATTTCTATCTTGTCTTTCAACATGCTTGTTTGGATAGCTATTTATTATCTCTTTTCCATTATAATTTTATGTTTCATCAAGATGTCATTTCACTCGCACCAGTAGAGAATTTATCAAGAAGTGTTTATGACATCATTGAGAAACAGAAAGTATTAGGAAAATTACCTAAACTTGAGGATGTCAATGAATCTCTCCAAGAAATAATTAGCAGTAGATGAAAACTATGTTAATGAAAAGAATACTCATTGTAAGTGAGCACGGTGTGCCAGTATTTGATTATGAAAAATACTCCAGAGGTGATGAGGTTCTTGTCTCAGGGCTAATAACTGCGATTCTGAGGTTTGTAGAGGAAATAGAGAAGGAAAAGCTGTCTCGTGTTATGCTAGAAGAAAGTCAATTTTTACTCAAAACACAAGATGCATTCATTTTTGTATTTCAAATATCTGATCAAATGCCTGGAGAGTACGCAGAATACGTAAGTAGCTGTATTTCTGATAATTTTGTTGAAAACTATAAAGAGTATATGAAAAAATTCAGAGGGGATGTTAGTGTATTTCGTGATTTTCAAGAAAAATGCAAGGAAATTCTCTTACAATGCGGGATTGAAATAGCAAATACTCTTACAGATTCAGTTGAAAGTAAAAATCTGCGAGCTTGGTGCCTTTTATCAGCTGACAATGAGCTGCTCATTGTTAGAGCGAATGCACCAAATTACAACATCGATGGTTTCACAATTTTCCAAGTGTTAGGTAAAAGTCTTCAGAAAGTTACTTCAAATATTCAAGGAAGTATGAAAAGCAATAGTTATCATATAACACACCAAGGAAATATTATTCAGACTATATGTTTGCCTTCATCAATTATTGTGATGGAATCCAAAGTGGATGAACTAACAGTCAAACGCTTTAGACAATATAAAACAAAAACTCATCAACAAATGATAGACCTTCTAAAGAAAGCCTATGAACCAGATAGAACAGAGATTTATAACCGAAGCTTAGTATCTCCACTCACCAATAAAGAAATAAGCTATAGGCATAAAACAATTTTCGATTTATTTCAGGCTGCTGAAAAGGGTATGCAATATTTGTTCAATTCACCTATTCATATTCAGATTTTTTCTACTGATAAGCAAACAACATTAGTTGTAAAACTAATCAACCGTATATTCTTTCTTGAATTTGATAGAGAAATAGCTACTAGTAAATTGCTTGAAGCTACAAAGAAGATGTTTGAACAGGATTTAATTGTCAAGGACGATATCCCTGAAGTAATGCTAGAAAAATCGTAGTTGCGGTTATATCTGAAGTTGAACCTGGATTAATGATTCTTTGTTGTGAACTTCTCAGATATTTGTCTAAATCATTAATCAAAGTTTTTCCCTCTTGTGTGAAGATACCTCCTGCTTCAACTACATTTTTTGCTTTTTTACTAACTAACGTAGCAATTTCATTGCCGAATCTTTTAGCAATATGTGTATCCTTTTTCTCTGAGAGAAGTGTAATGTATGTTTGAATAATCGCATTCTTGAAATTTTGATTCTCTTCATAGGTTCTAGTGAAAGTTGTGTACCCATATTTTAGCGTGATTCGATATTTATTTGATAATTCA
>JAGLRO010000135.1 GCA_023136245.1 Candidatus Heimdallarchaeota archaeon | reverse complement strand
AGAAAGTAATTTCGCAAATTGCTGAATCTTGTATAGGCTAACTTTGTTTTTCCTTTCCTCAAATCATTGTATTTCGTTTTTGTTACCACATAGATATTAAAACTCTTTAAGTCTACATTGGTCTTCATACCTTTCTTTCTGAATGGAGTTTCATCTAACTTCTGCTTCACGATTACATTTTTTGGCCAATATAAGCACTCAATTACACAATTTTTTCCTTCTATTTCTTCTTTTTCTACTGATAGTCTGATTTTAGAATAAAATCTACTAGCAATTTCTCCTTCTAATAATATATCTACTTCTTTCAATACTCTCACTTTGTTCATTTCTTAAAAACAGTTAATCTTCGAAATCTGTACCGACCGATATTACGAACAAAGTGATTGAGTTATCCACTATCGGCAATGAAATAAATCTCAAGTCGCGGAATGCGTTTTTCTATAGTACTAATTGGACTATATAACTTGTTTTTAGTATTAAATTATTACAAATTATACTATTTAAAGCTTTCAAAATCAACTCTTTTTTCTCGATTTTAAAAATTGTATAATAAATTATCCAAAAAAACAGCGGAAATGTCCAGGAAGAAACATGTTAAATGTGAGTTTGGTACTCAAAGTAATTTCTTGACATTCTCAAGAGTAATAGGTAATTTATGCTCAAGAAAAGAATAAAGTTCTTTTTCATTAAATTGATATTCAGTGTATTGAATGCTTCTTATTAATTTCATCTTCATATCATCTATGCTGCTATAGTATTCTATTTTCCTTCTAATATTAGTTCTAGGTAATCGTCGAACAATAAGATGCAGACTTCCTATCAGAGCTCTCTTTAGAATAGAATCATCCAAAATCTCTTGATATTTATCTTTAGAAAAGATTGATATAATGAATTCACATTCTTCCTTAATTTTAGATAAACTGTCATCCTTACTCATTTGATATTTCTCCATTATTATAGAAGTAATGTAAGATTTTATTATAAATAGCTTGATTAATTCTAAAAAACCCATGTTTTTTAATTAGAAATAATTTTCTTGCATATGAAAAAAACTATTCTTTTACCTAATTCTCTTAATTTCCAGATAAACTTAAATAAAATTCAATTCCATTGTTTCATTGATATTTTATGAAAAAGAGCGCGTTTATTCTTTTATCACTATTTTTCCTTTCAGTGCTTTCATCTTTAGAAAACCAAAGCATAGACTATGAACCTGTTTTTCATCTCAATTTCCTTACTCCAAACACAAGTCCTACAAGAATGGAGTGGTCAAGCTTAATAGAAGATACATTACCACAAATAGGGGTTGAAGTAAAAATAAATGAAATGACTGGATGGGGAAATGTAGGAGGAAGAACATATTCCAAATTACCCACTTATGATGATGGAGGTTTCGATGTTTGTTTCACTGGTTGGAGTTCTGATTTTGATTGGACCAAAATTGAATACTTCACTAGCATGCAATCCTATTCAAATCCCACCTTGACTACATGTTTTGGACAATATTTTAATGAACTGAATGCTTCCTTGCGAGTACCGATTTTTCATGAAATTCAGTCCATTCTATATGATGACTTACCCTCAATTGGAATCTTATTTCAAAGGAATCTTTATGGGATGAAAGAAGGTTTAACTGGAATTGATTCAGATTTATTTTCATATGCTACCTTTTGTTCTGCAAACTGGGATGATCCAGATGATCATATAATTGTTTATGCATGTCCTGCTGATTTCAGAGAAGGTAACATTTTTGTGTTTGAATCTGTTTATGATAAACTCTGGATGCAAAACGTCTATTCAGGTTTGCTTCGAAGGGAGCAATTTGGTGATTATTATGAACCATTACTTGCAAAGAATTATTCTTTGAGTACTGATTATCTTTCAATTACTTTCAATCTTGATCCCAATGCTAAGTTTAGTGATGGTAATCAAGTGGAAGCCGATGATGTGAAATACTCATATCAACTTTTCAGCCAACTTAACTTTGATTCAAAACTTGATGATTGGATTTCTTCTATTGAAATCGTCGATTCTGATACGCTCATTTTTCATTCCAATTATATTGATATAACAGCTTTTGAATGGCTCTCTCTTGGTATAATAGATAAGAGTGAAGTTGAACCTTTAGTTTTAACACATGGTTATGACACTTTCGATGAGACTCCAGGTACTGGTAATGTGAGTTGGTCTTTGGTTAAATCTTGTGGTCCTTTCATGCTTAATTCTTTTGATGAATATAATGTACAACTCATCCCTAATCCTTATTGGAGTGAACTTTCCGCTTCAGGATTTTCCTCCCCTAATCTTTCAGAACTTAATATTACCTTTGTTGCAGGGAAAGACACAGCAGTAGCAGATTTGATTGAAGGTGATGTAGATATCATAGATTTTAATTACTTCCCCTCTTGGAATGATTTTAATCACTCTGGTGTTGAAGGAATAATTATGAAAGATAGATCTCATCAACAGATGATGGTGAATATGAAACATCCTATTATAGGTACTGGAGAACTCACCCCTCTGGGTACTCCTGAAGCTGCTTGGAATCTTCGAAAGGCTCTTAGTTATGCTATAGATAGGGATTATATTGTTGAAACTATTATGAATGGTTTAGCTGTTCCTGCTATCATACCCATTCCTGATTCTTGTTATGGTTTTGATACTTCTCTTTCACCTTACTCTCAGAATCTTGATCTGGCTAGAGAATATATTGAAAAAGCAGGTTATGATTTAGTTGAGAGTACTCCTACTACCCCCACTACACCAACAACACCTGATGATACAGCTACAATTGATTTTAGTGGTATTACTGTGTCTATCTTTTCTTTTCTGAGTTTATCCATTACTTATGTTTTTATAAAACGGAAAAATATATTCTAAATTAAAGAAAAAAAAAGAAAAGAGTGGAAAAGGATGTTTATTCCTCTTTCTCTTCTTCGTAAGATGGGTTATTTGGATTTTTTTGATTTGACCTATTATCCTTTGATGCCTTAGAAGCTGGATTATTAGGGTTCTTACTATTTGATCTTTGATTATTTCTACTGCTTTTTCCTTTAGACATTAAGATCACTTCATTTTGTTTTGCCAAATCTGATGAACCTAAAAATC
>JAGLRO010000134.1 GCA_023136245.1 Candidatus Heimdallarchaeota archaeon | reverse complement strand
TTAGCTAGCTTTATATATGTCCATGCCAAATAAAAATCAGAGAGTGAATGGATGAGTAAGGATCGCTGCCCTAATTGCAACTCAGAAGAAATAATTGATGACTACACTAGAGGTGAGTCTATTTGCAGTAATTGTGGGTTAGTGGTCTCCAAATTAATTGATACTTCACCAGAGTGGAGAGCTTTTTCAAGTGAAGAGAAAGCAGCACGTAGTAGAACAGGAGCACCTGTATCTGCATTAAAATCTGACTATGGTATATCTTCACAAATTAGTTTTGGAAATATGGATATTTTTGGCAAGAAACTTGACCCAAATGTCATGGCAAAAATGAGAAGATTGCGATGGTTGAATAAAAGAGATTCACGATCACAAATTAGGAATCTTCGGATAGCTTTGCGAGAACTAAAACGAATAGTTAGTCAACTTGAGCTTAATGATGAGATAGCTGAATCAGCGGCTACAACTTATCGCAAAGCACTGAAGGCAGATTTAATTCGAGGGAGAAGTATAGAATCAATGGTAGCTGCAGCTGTTTATATTGCAGCAAGACAATATAATAACCCTACAACATTAAAGGATATTGAGAAACAAGTCCATGCTGATAGAAAAGTTATTGCAAGATGTTTCAGGTTATATGTTCAAGAACTGAATATAAAACCAACTCCAATTGATCCCGCTGTTTTATTGTCAAAATTATGTGCTGAGTTAGATTTGACAACAGCTACACAAAATGAAGCATTAAAAATCTTAGAAGAAAGCAAATCAAGAAGATTAGATATGGGTAAGAATCCATTGAGTGTCGCAGCAGCTGCAATATACATCGCAGGTATAAGAACTGGGGAAAGAAGAACTCAACAACAAGTGGCAAAAGCTGCAAAAACTACACCAGTTACATTACGAAATAGATTTAGAGAAATTGTTGATGCATTAGATTTTTCAGATGTAATCGTGAAACGAGGAGCAGCAAGCGCTCCTGTTTACATCAGAGATCCATGGAAATTCTAAAAACATTTTGACACAATATCAACAAATCGTTTTTTCAATTAATCTAGTATTACCCTAATGTTATTACTGTATTAATGTTCTTTTAAGAAGTTGCAAGATTCTTTTTTTTAGGTGTAAGACCTATGGCTCTTAAGAGGAAATTTTCTCGTCGAACAACTGATGAAAGTACAGAAGAACCAAAACAGATTGAAAAATTACCTTGTGTAAAATTCTATTCTCTAGTTGATGTTGTAAAAACTGATCTTATTATGGAAGAGGTTAAAGAAGGAAATTTAATATTTTTGAATATTGGACGAATTGCTTCATTTCCTGAAAGAAAAAGAGATTTTCTCAAATCCCTTAAAAATCGCTCAGCAGAATTACATGCTACACTTAAAATGGTTTCTGAAGAAACAGTTATGGTTGCTCCTAATTCTGTTCCAATTGAAATACGATCCTTATCACCAGTGAGATTGGATAAACAAAAACAACTAGAAAAAGAAGATTCTACACGAGAGGAGTAGTATCATACTCAGTTTCTTTCTATCCTTTGTTCTATAATTTTATTAGCATCTTTAAAGATTTCAGGAATTTTATCAATTAGTGAACCACCACCTATTGCAATGTCACCTTTTCCTCCTCCTGATCCTCCTACCACAGCTGACATATCCTTAATAATTCCTGAAAGATCAATATTGAGGGAAGAAGATTTAGCTCCAACAATAATCACTTTATTTCCAAAAACAGAAATAAGAACACATAGTCCTTGTTCTAGAGTTTTTACTGCTTCTGTTGCTTGAACTAAAAGTTCTTTTTGATTTCCAGTTGTTTCTCTGATAATTGAATCAACACCTTGAATTTTTATTATATCAATTTTACTAGAGGAAAATTGAAGTTCCGCTATTTGCTTATTTAATGATTCAATTGTTTTCTTTTGCTCTTTCCACTCTTTGAAGAATCTCAAAGCTGTTTTAGGAAGAATTTTAGGCTCAACACTAAGGATTTTAGATGATTCATTAAGCAATGAATCCTGCTCTTGAATATATTTCAGTGCAGGTATTCCCGCAAGTATTTCTAACCTAACTACTCCATCCTGAATTCTTTCGCTACTAGCAATTATTATAATCCCTATATCACCTGTATTATCTAAATGGGTTCCACCGCATGCTTCTATGTCCCAATCAGTTACAGACACAATATGGAGTATTTTTCCTGGAACCACTCCTCCTTGGTAAATCTGAAAACCATAATTCTTTTCAGCTTCATCTCTATCTAGATTTGATTTTGTAACAGAACGATTTTCTAATACAATCTGATTTGCTAACATCTCTATTTTTTGCAACTCTTCAAAAGAGATTGATGTATAATGTGTTATATCTAATCTTGCCTTTTCTTTAGTTTTATCTGTTCCAGCTTGCCATACATGCTGTCCTAAAACTTCTCTTGCAGCATTATTTACTACATGAACTGCAGTATGATGTCGCATTATAGCTAGTCTTCTTTTACCATCGATTTTTCCCTTAACCTTATCCCCTGGTTTGAGGAAACACTTTTCTTTCAGTTTATGCAGAATAGCTGAGCCTTTCTTTAAAACATCTTCAACACGATATTTGTTTTCATCAGAAGTGATAATACCAATATCATGTATTTGTCCTCCTCCTGTGGGATAGAAAATAGTTTTATCTAATATGAGAAAATAATCATTTACAACACCTATAACCTCTGCTTCAAATTCTGTTTGATAAACATCATCATAATATTGCTCATAAGTTTTGTATTCCTCTTTAAGTTCAAATTTCATCTCTGCTTTGATCTTCTTTTCTTTTAGTGATTGTTTTGCTAAATGTTTTTCCATTTTTATATAGAAGTCTTCTGGAACAGCAACTTCTATATCTTTTTCTTTTGCTATTTCTTTAATCATTAGTGGATTAATACCGTTGTTTTGATACAAGTCAATTAATGTTTTAAGGTTAAATTCATTTTTCTTGGATATTAGTTGATTAACTAATCTTCGTCCTGAATTCTTTGTCTCTTCATATCTTTTTACTTCAATATCGATGATTTTGTGAATATCATCTCGATGTTCTTTTACCCTCGGATAAGACACAGAAAGATGATCAATTTGTAGATCAAAAATATCGTTAATAGAGAATTGTAGATTGAATAGTTCTTTTAATGCAATTATTCTTCTTAAGAGAGCTCTCAGGTTGTAACCACCACCTACATTTGATGGTATTGCTCCATCTGCGATTGTCATCGATAAGGTTCGTGTATGATCTGCTATCGCATAAATCGCTTCTTGAGGTCCTATTTTCTCAATCATCTCATCAAAGGTCATACCTAGTTTTCTTGCTAGTTCAATCCTTTCCTGTCCTAAATCCTTAACTTCTTCGACCGCAAGTAATCCTGACAACTTGCTATATTCTATAAGTAAATCATGATTTGGTTTGTAACCATTTTCTTTTTGCAAATATTCAATTGCTTTTGGGAATATTGCTTCATATATGGTAGGTGTTCCCTGACTAAACCATGATGTTCTTTCTAATCCCCATCCAACATCAATTACCTGCATATCAAGTTTCTTTACATTTCCATTCTCAAATCCATAGGCTATGAAAACATTGTTTACTACCTCGATTCCATAAGCCATTGCTTCAAGATTAGGTCCAAAATTACCTCCACCTGACCAAATTCCTTCTACATAAGATATTTCATCAGACTTAAGTCCCAATTCTTCTTTAAGATACTTGAAATTAAGCTCTAAGCATCTGTCCATCCAATACCCATCAGTCAAAGTTGCTGAATTGAATGAATGTTGTCCAAACATAACAAAACTTGTTAGATGTCTTGATGTTTTACCTATATTATCTATATCACTAAATTCCCCACCTGTGCGAATAACCATTTGCGGAACAACTAGAGGATTTGCAGGTGGATCTATTATTCCTTCCAGTACCCATGGTTGAAAATCTGCAATTGAAGCTATAGTGAAATCCATATCTCCCCTCCATCTTGAAACTACTGGATAGTCCTTAATTGCAGTGTGCCCATGTTTTACAAAGAAATCTGTTAAGCTCTTAATCGTTTGATCGAAATTCAAATTTTTACCTGGTTTATCTAAGAATTTGTAACCTCCAGCACATCTTGTGTCCCCACATATTTCCTGATCTGGAACCAGTGTCCAGAAGTAATGATTGCATGTAGGACATTTCTTTCTTGTAAAACCTTCTTCTTTGAATAAACTTACTTCGTAATCCTCTTTTTTGAATCTTTCTTTTAACTGATTTTTAGGTATAGACATTATAGCTCTAAAAGCAGAAACCTTCTGAAATATAATAAAATTTTGCTTTATTATCAAAATCTTCTATTGACAATACTTTTTTAAACGTTTTTCAAGGACTCTTTGTATGAATAGAATGAAAATCAAGGAACTAAGAGGAGATGAAATAGATCCAATATTTGAAATGACATTATATGCACTTTACTCCTCTCCTGGAAACATTGAACAACTTACTAGTAAAAAACCATATTTCAAGGAAGATTTGGTTTTAGTAGCATATGAAGATGATAAACCTGTCTCAGGTTTAATGTGTAAACCCATTCCACAAAATGTAAGAGGTTCAATAATACCTATGTGTGGAATAGCAGAGGTTGTTACTAATCCTGAAGCAAGGAGAAAAGGGTATGCTACGAAATTAATGGATTTATCTTTCAAAAAAATGAAGGAACAGAATCAAGTGTTTTCAACTCTTTATCCTTTTAAAGAATCCTTCTATGAGAGATTAGGTTATATCACTTTTCCTCAAATAAGAACAGCTATTTTTTCACCAAACGCTCTAGTTGGTTTACTTAAATCAGACCTTGGAGGAACTGTTGAGAGAATTAGCATAAAAGATGGATTAGACATTTATTTGAATTTTATAAAGAAAATTCAAACAAAAATTCATGGAATGGGAATTAAACATGATGCTGAACAAGTCAGGTTAAAAGATGAATCCCCTTATTGGCTAGCTGTTGCGAAAAATGATGATGATGAAGTAATCGGAATAATGACATATAGAATTACTGGTTTTTGGAAAGAACTGAAAGCTAGACATTTCTACTATGAAAATTCCTTAGGAAAATATCTTCTTTTACAATGGATAGCTCATCATGCTGATCAAGTTAGAGAAATTCATCTACCCATTTTACCAGAAGAATTCCCAGAGACTTGGTATAACGATACTTTCTGGGGAGAAAAAGGAAAAATAGTGAGTAGAGAATGGGTTCCTTCATGCATGGGACGAGTAGTTATTATTAACGAACTATCCGGTTTAGATGTAGGATCAGGTAAGATTTCGATTAAAATTACAGATGAACAATGTGAATGGAATAATGCAATTTTCAATTTTGAAAGTAAAGAAGGAAAATTACTGGTTTCAACAGCTAGTGAATTTGATTGTGAATTATCTATTCAAGGTTTATCTGCAATTATATATGGATGTTATAATTTGGATGATTTTGAGATCAAAGGATGGGGTAAACTTAGTGAGGAAGCAAAGATAAAAATAAAGAAATTTTTTCCACCTGTTTTTCCATATTTACATGCAGATTTTTGATTTTCAGATCTGCTTCATTTTACTATTTCAATGAATCCCAAATTGTTGGAGTAGATACTGGATAGAATTTTCTTAAATCTTTTATAATTATTGCAATTTGACCTGTTTTACCATGAACAGAATAAGGCATTCTGCTTACTCTGTTGGTGTCCATAGTAACTTTTCTATCAATTCTAGGATATCTTTTGCGAATTATCTCACTGGATAATTTCTTTCTGACTTGCTTATTATCAGGGATGAGAATATTGTATCTATTATGATCGAATTCTTCCCTAGCTTTGACTTCTTTAATTATCTCCCTCGCCTTGTTTAATGATATCCCAAATTCATTAAGTTCTTTTGCTGTCGATCTAACTAAGTACGATTTTGCAATTAGAGAGTATATTCTATTACGAAGGGGTTTTGCTTCGCTTGGAATATCTTCAATTGATTGAGTTCTAGTTGGATCATGAATAAAAGTCAAATAATCTAATATTGCTCTTCGTTGATTCCTATCAAACTCAATAGGTTCTTTTTCTCTCACCCATCCATGAACTCCTCTTCTTCCAGAAAAAATCCATGTAATGTTTTTGTAACCAAAATCTTCCTTCATCGTCTGATCAATGAAGATTGCTGCATCCTGTATTAATGACCAACACTCATCACAATACTCATCATCTCTACATCCACAAGATCGCACCCCTACGTATTGTTTCTCCCCTTTCTCTCCCCCATCCACATAAGCATCATACTCATCTATATCTAAATCAAAAATCAATTCTCTAAATTTCCATTTTATCTTTTGAATCGGATTCTCTCGTGAAGGGGGTTGATCAAAAACTGCACCGACATATGCATCTTTAACAGAATTTTCAACCATAAATTCTCTTAAATGATCAGTATTCTGAAAAGATAGATTTCTAATGAATCGATTATTCCCTACAACGAATCCAAACTCCCTATTTTTAAATTCAGATAAACCAATAAAAGACATGAATTTTTTCATTGGAAATTTTTTTTCGTAATATTCCGAAATTGTTTCAGGAGTTAGTTTATCATTCATCTTCTTTCTTCTCTTTCTTGCTGTAAAATCTTCTGTACGCTTGAGATGAGTAATTCAACATATGGTTTATTCTGTTCCCTCTAATTTTCCACCCAGTATGAAAAGTAAAATATCTTGAGCATGCAACTTGAAATTTTTGGTTTATAATCAATCTTGAGATATCATCTATTGTTCTTTCTACGACTTCGGTTTTTCTGTCTTCAAACTTGATTTTAATATCCTCTCTTATCTCATCTAGTTTTTTATGACCCCAGTAACAGTAATAGACACTTATGCAAGTTTTACAACTAGGTGGAGAATAATCAATCCCTCCTCCTTCTTTCCCATATATATGTCTAATTTGATAACCAATCCTACTTACAAACTCCTCATAAGACATACCTACGTTATCAACAGAATTTTGGTACCAGAATCGATATTGATCATCTATTGACATCCCTGCCCTCTTCAGAAAAGTTCCTAGTTGCCAATT
>JAGLRO010000133.1 GCA_023136245.1 Candidatus Heimdallarchaeota archaeon | reverse complement strand
CTTAGCTTCTACTTTTGCCTTTGCTGTAGTCTTGGCTTTTCTCTTTACAGGAACAATATCAGTTAATCTGAGTCTAGATGAAGATTTTATTACAACTCTATAATATGATTCTTGATCACCCATTTCAGGATTCCTTACAATCCTAATAACATCGCCTGGTTTTGCTTGAATTGCTTTAACTGCTGCATCAGTTTCAAGGATTTTTGGAATTTGATGTTTTGCGATTTGATATCTAGTCAAAAACGATTTAATCTCTCTTGAATTTAGTTTAAGGTGAAATGGAACTAATTCATGATCAAATATATTAAAAAGTGGATTTGAACTGCTAATAATCTCAATACCAAGTTTTACAGATTCTTTTTTAGCATAATGAGTTAAAGGTGCTTCAGCAATAAGAAGCGCTTCATCAATCTCCTCTTCGGTTTGAAGTTTACCTAATACTCTTATAGTTTTTACTCCAATCTGGGGATTTTTAGGAAATCTAGCAATAGTTGTTATCTTTTCTCCTCCTTCAGATTTCTTATCAGCATAAACGTCCAAAAAATCATCATCTTCACCTGTCTTCTTTATGGCAAAACCTCTGAATTCTAAAATTTCCTTTACTCCTTTGATAATTCTGTTTTCTTTAGCTTGTTGTTCTTTAGTGATCAAGGAAGTTACCTCGCTGTCCTTTTTATTCTATGAATTTAAAATTTATTGAAAAGTGAGAGTTTTTTATTTCTTCTCTTCTTTATCTTTAGTTGATTGGAATTTTATATAATAAGAACCATCTTTATTTCTGCTTACAATAGGTTTTTCCTCTTTTGAATCAGATAGTAATTTATTAACATCCACTTCAAAAACCCCGTCACTTGTTAATCGAATTGATTCTAACCCTTCTTGAATATCAGTATCTTCTATTTCTTTCTCAACAATTAGTTCTAATTCCTGTTCCTTTTCTTCTTCATCAGATAAGTCTCGGAAAGTCTTGAATTTGAAAGAACCACAATATGGACATCCATTTAGAAGAATCTGGCTCGATAAGTTTAAATCCTTCTCACACAATGCACAAATGGTTCTTTTCTCTTTTGAATTGGACATTGTATCACTACTATTCTTTCTGTTCTGTTAATCTAATTAACAAATATTAACTATTCGATTTGAATACTTGAGTTATAAAGAAAATCTTCATTGTATTGACAGCTTGGACATCCCTTACTTTGCAACTCTTCTACTGATGTAAATTCTCCCTCTTCTCCGATTTGTATTACTTTTCCACATTTGCATCTATATGGTTGAGGAAAGCTATTACTTTCTCTAAAGTAAGTAGGTCCAGGATAATGGTGTGGTATAGTTTCGACTGAATCTTCACGAACTTGGAGGGTGTACAGATCTGATGTTTTCTTGTTCAGTGGTGTCGAATAATCGTACTTATTGAAATCCTTCTTTACGTCAATAATCTCCAGATTCATTTTTTGAATATATTCATCAATTAAGATTTTTTTTCTTTCCTTAAAATCAAATGAAAGAAATATCCGGGAATCTGATTCTTTCTTAGCGCATTGTACTGCTCTAGATAAACCTAGCTCCAGACCTTCTTCTGTCATTGGAGGTTCAAGAAATATGTAATTAAATTGGTGTTTTAGAATTGCAATTGTTCGGAGACGTATGTCGTGGTTCACAAAACGAATTGATTTGATTTTAAAATCAAATTTCATTCTAAAGATTATTTCAGGTAATCTTTTATCAATATCCAGAACAGCTAAATCTCTTGGTTTAGATAATAATCCAATAAAAAGCGAAGTAAAATCCATATCTCCTAAAAGAATTGTTCTTTTACCTGTGTATTGTTCAGGTTCTAATAAACAAGCTTTTTGAAAGCTAGATTCTTCAGAGATGAAATATTGATCCAATTCCGGATCTGGTTCTCCACGACTTTGTTTTATGATTTCAAAAGCTGAGTGTAGTTCTTCTAATGTTTCTTCATTCATGGGAAGATTAGTCATTATCATTTGCTTTACGGAGTAATTTAAAAAATTTCGCAAGAATCTCGATAAATAGATTGTGTCTATTTTGCCAAAAATGGTCTTTTTCTATTAAAAGAAATTTTTAAGATAGAAAAGTTAACTGCTTAAGAACACTAAAGATTTGATCTATTGGTAGTTGTTGTAGCTTCTTGGAATCTCTTGCTTTTCTTTCTAGTTCCTTTAGTAAAATACTATACTCATAAGTTGTATTAGCTAGTTGAGCAAAAGATGATTCATCACCAGCGACTGCTTGAAGGATTTCAGTTGCACTTTTAGCCAATTTGGCAGCATCATTGAGGTAGGATGCAGATTTATAATTTTCTTTGTTCCTACTAGCACCAAATCCAAGAATTGCGTTTTTTGTAGCTTCAAGAAAATCGACTAAAGCATCAGCAAGATGCTTCTTAATAGTAATTGTTTTCCAATTTATTCCAGAACCTTCCGTGGAGAAATTTTCTTTGTGATATAATAGTTCTTTACAGTCATCAGAAATTCTTGAGTTTATTGCATCGAACAAACCAAATTGATTAAAGGAGTTGTTTATAATTACTGCATAATTCTCCCTGACTGAAGATTCTGAAGAGAGAGCCAATTTATAGCTTTGAGCTACTTTATCTATTACTGTATTCAAAAAGAGATATTGTCTTGTTAGTTCAAAAAGCCTTAATTCTATATCTTGTCCTTGAATGAAGGTTCGACTATATCTTTTTTCGACCCATTCTTTACTAATGATAGACTTACTGCTTAGTTGAGAAATTTCTAATGCTTTTGTTGAATAATAATGTGCTTTTGCATGGAAAATCAAATCCAAAACTTCGTTTGATTCTTTTTCCAAACAATATTGTTCTAAATGTAAAGCATTGGCAATAAATTCTAAACATTCAATATCCTTTATGATGTATACTTTATTCTCTGTTTTTGGTAAGAAGTAGGCAGAAAGTTTTATATTCTCTATATTTTCGAGAAGATGTACAATTGTTTCTAATTTGATTCTCTTTCCTTTCTTTTCTAGTTTCATAAGCTCTTCAGCAATATCGGTGGTTGCATATTCCAACCTTTCTATAAAACGACTGAAATTTAACTCAGCTCTTTTCAATGCTTCAGAGTGTGGTTTATTTTCTAAAATTGCAATTTTAAATTCTTGAACATAATTCAAATAGACAAAAGGTAAACTACTTACATAATTTATGTTAACTTTCAAGCTCGGTCTGTTGACAATTTCTTCTATTTGTTTTATTAACTTTTGAATTTCCTTTTTTTCTGAAGTCGAAATCATTTGAATTAAACTTGATGTTTTTGCAGCTAGCTCAGATATACCATGTAAAAACGTGTGAATTTTTTCTTTTTTGATTATGCTCTCCATAAATTTAAGGTTTCTCTCGCTTCTATCTGTATTTTTTGATATGATTTCAAGTGCTTCTTTTTCCAAACCTAAAATTAAATTCAAGTATTCAACACTTGCTCTATAACTATTATTTTTTGCAGCTTCATAACTCAAGCGAAGATAATGATCAATTAACTCATTGTTTCGCAATGCTTGATTCAGTGGTATTTTGCTGACCTCAATCATACTAGCTTTCAATTCGAGATCTTCGGGTAGTTTTTGATATGCATCTAAAGCAAGTTCTAAATGATTCAAACTTCTCTCAAAAGCAAAATGAGATGCAATTGGATCTCTCCACCACCAATCTTTTCCTAAACGTTTCAAGAAATGTGTTGTGAATGAAATGTCAAATTCAGCTTGAGCAAGTTCAAAAGAACCTTTTTCTTCCAGAAATCTCTTGTTATCTTCTTCTTGACTTGATTCTTCTAAAAGGTGAACAATTTGTTGTTTCTGATTAAGTAGTAAAAATGTTAGCATTACTTCTTCTATTCTCGATGATTTTGGATGTGTAGAATCAAAATATGTTTGTGATATACTATTTAATATGCTATATCCTTCAATGAAAGCATTACAATATTCAGTTGCTGCTGGAGAATCGAAAATACCTGTATTGGCAATGTCAGCATATACAATCATAAGTATCGCTAATTCCATCTGAAATTCCTGAAGATTCTCGATTTTGAAGGTTAGATTCTTCTTCCTATCTGCATCCGATTCTATTTGATCCTTGTCTCGTGTCCATTCGTCTAGATATCTTTGATATAATAACTTAGAAAGCGATGATACATTCGAAAGTGATTCAGCACAAAATTGCGAAAAACTCAACCAAACCTGACTGATTTCATCAAGATCGTCAATTTGTATAAAAGATTGGTAAATTCGTTCCCTTTCTAATTCCATCAAAACAAATTGTGTAAATGGAGAACCACTTAACAAAGCTAGAGTCTCTTTCGAAATTAACATCATCTAATCATACAAAAGTTAGTAAAAAAACATTTTGACTCTCCCTACTCTACTCATTTTCATCTTTCTTAAGATAAAATTAGATTTAATCATTCAGTTCCATTTTCAGATTTGTACCAGCTGGGTTCAGTTATTTTTCCAAGTCTTTTGTTAAATTCTTGAACCATTTTTCTAGCTTCAATTGTTGTTTTAGCAAATCTCTGACGTTCTTTTTCAACCTTCAGCCTTTTTCCACAATAAGGACATTTTTTTGTTTTTTGGCTAGATTTACAATAAGTAAATCTCCCACATTGTAACTTATTACATCTAATAATAACAAAGGGTTCAGCCATTTTGAGTTCATTCTCCCATGACTGTAATGGCAACTTTTCTAGATCTTGAACGAACATCAAGACACACGAAAACAGGTTGTTGCCATGTACCTAGCTGCAGTCTCCCATCTTGTATTGAAATTGCTAAACTAGGACCTATGATGGATGCCCTTAAATGAGAATGAGCGTTAGAATCAATTAAATCGTGTTTGTATCCTGCTCCTTTAGGAACAAGTTTTTCTAGTATCTTCCTAAAATCATCTAGTACTCTTGATTCATATTCAATAGCTGTTAAAGCACCTGTAGACCCGATTACATTTGCAATAATAATACCATTCTTGATTTTTGATTCTCGAACATATTCTTCAAATTTTGAAGATAAATCTACTATATCTATTTCCCCCCTAGTGTCAAATTTCAACATTTTTGTTATAATCTGCATCATTATCACTAAACAAGATTTTACAATCATGAAAAATAAATCTACATATTTAAAAAACTCATCGATAAAAGAATTTGAAAAAACAGTCTTGCTTTATGAATTTTGTACACTTCTAATAATATTGTTGTACAATAAACCTTTTGCAGCTTTTTCCGCATCTAATTCATCTAATTTCATCAATTTAACAATATCTTGAATTGTTGCTGAACCTTTGTAATGTATTAGTGAGATTATTTTTTCCTGTTGAGCACTGAATTCTTTTTTGAATTCCTTGCGAATAAAATGGGGATTTAATTCTAGTTTTGATTTGGAAAAATCGCTTAAATATGAACTATATCTCTTCAAATGCTCATCCACAAAATCTTTCATATTAGCAAAATGTTCAACTCTACCAGTCCAATCTACTAACTGAGGTAAGTATCTATGCAGAAATTCTTCTTGAATAGATGAAAGATCTTGTCTTATTATATCTTCATCGTCATCACTATCAATACATGCAACTGTTACTGTCTGTTCTCCTGTTGTGTATACAAATTTGTAATTTGAAGTTTGTAAGAAATTGCAGCCAGTATCAATATTCTGTGCAAATATCTCAATTGCACTCAGAAAGCTAGTGATTAGATTCTCATCATGCTCTATGCTACCATATCGTCGATGAAAAAGACATTCCCCTGTATCTTTTGCAATCCATAAATTGTGTAACATAGAATTCAAGAGGACAGAATCCTTGACACACAAAAAGGCACATAATACTTGGATATTTTCTCCTCGATACTTTTAACTAGCTAAACGAATTGAATCTAGCATCAAATATGTGATAAAAAATCGAGATTAATCTATCTCAAAAGTTGTTAAAAATGTGTTTCGTCCAATTAATCATGCAAATCAAAATCACTCTTTTTTACTAAGGTAAAACCACATCTAGCACATTTTAATATATATGAATTTTCTTTTGTTCCCTTACCCCCATGTTCTAAATTGTATCGACAATTTGGACATAAGATATCATCAGGTTCTAGGGAAAAAATACGTTCCATTTCCAAATCGAAATGTTCACGTTGTTCAACAATCTCTGATATTGTAGTTAAGAAATACCCTTCTGAATATCTTGAAATAATTACAGTATCATCATTTTTTATAGGTGTATTTGAAAACCAGTCTTCAAGACCAGTTAACACCCCTTTTTTTGTGATATGTCCTCCATAAAATTCATCATATGATTCTATAAAGAATAACACTCCCTCTTTAGGAAACATCTCTCTATCTTCTTTGGAGACAAAAATTGTTTTTGTGTTTATTTCTTTATTAGTTAGGTTCTTGACAATAAATCCGACGTGCAATACAGTCTCTCCGTATTTATGATCTGACATTCATAGTATACCAGTAGAACTTATACATAAACCATTTAATATTTTTTTCTCGAAAAAAACCGAATATCTGAATTCTAGATTGATTTTTCTTTTTGAAGATCTACTAATTCCTGAGAGACTATGGTTTTCAAACGTCTTGGAGCTATTTCAAATTCTATATTAGTTGCACCATAGCTAACGATTTCACCCTCAACTTCTACTGGCAGAGGTTTTTCAACTTCTACACTCATTTTCCTTCCACGTAGATATCGAACTCCTTTCTTACCTATATGTTTTCCTGGTTTCAATACGTTAAGCAAATAGAATTGATACATTTTTCCTACATCACCAGCTATACAAATAGCGAAATCATCCATGAACCCATAATTATCAGGAAAAACATTGAAACCTCCTCCAAAACGATTACCAAATCCAACTGCCATTATAACAAGATCTGTTTTAAATTCATCATGATCGTCGATTCTTATTTTGGATGGGACTACTCTATATTTTGCTATTCCTTTGAGAGCAAGATAATAGTATTTGACAAATCCTTTCAACCATTTAGCATCAGTGAATGAAGACACTGAAATAGCTGCACCTACACCTGTATCTACTATGTTAACAAAATAACGTTTATCTTCCTCAGTTTGAGCAATACCTACTCCTAAATCAAGTGTTACTTCTTTTCTTAAAATATCTAAACTTCTACGATAGTCTCTGTCATATTTGTGCCCAAAAGCAAAATCATTACCATTTCCTAGAGGTAAGACTCCAAAAGTACCATCAATTTCAAAAACACCATTTGCCACTTCATTAACAGTACCATCTCCACCTGTAGCAACAATGACATCAAAATCTTTTCCTTTAGTTTTAGCAATATCAATTGCATGTAAAGGTTCTTTTGTGAATTCTACTGAATAATCGAAATTTTGTTTCTTAATTTCATTTTCAACATTCGACCACATTTTCCCGATTTCACCATTACGGGCAATTGGATTTACAATGAAGAGATAAGAGGACATACAGAAAAATTGAGAAATGCTAATATTTAAAGTTTCAGACGAAATGATATGATATTGGAGCCTCAGGGGGGATTTGAACCCCCGTCCTGTGACTTTCTCGAGGTAATTACGAGATCACCGCTCTGGACCGGCTGAGCTACCGAGGCTGTTTTCACTAATTTTCATTATTACAGAGAATTATTGATGCTTTATTTATTTTTATAGTTATATAAAATTCATTTCTTTTTAGAAACAATAAAAGAGAGTGTTATTGCTGAAATGGAGATTAAGTTCTAATCTTATTCAATTGGGAAAGTAGCATATCCTCTGAATTCGATCCAATCTCTTAGTTTCTCTTCGATGATTTCTTGAACTGCATCCTGATCCAAGTTTCTAGCCATTTCTTCATCCGTCGTAAGCATAGCCATAATATAGCGGTCTCCTCCGAATCTTAGATCGCGAAGAATGAATACTTCATTTACTTCTTCATCCAGTGTATATCTTCGAATTCTCAAAAAAGGTTCCCTCATATTTACTATTGTTTCTATCGCTTCATAATATGCATTATGAGCTATGTCTATTAGTTCTTCTTTTAATGCAAATTGTGCAAAACAAACATTGCTCCTGAAGTCATACAAACCAAAGAAATCAGCTTTCAACTGTTCAGCAACATTCTTAGTTGCTTCATCTACACCTTCTTGAATTAGGGATATTTTTCGGAACATGTGCGAAAAAGCTCCAAGTATTGAAGAACGGATTTTTACACTGGTTCTGAAAAGATCTCTTGCTGGATCAAAATAAGAACAATTTTTAGTCATATAGTCAATAATAGAACCAAAAATCTCTGTTGTTTTCTCATCTAATTCATATTCAGGATCAGATTTGTGAAAGAATATTTTCCAAGGAACTTTTAATTTTAAAGCATTAGTTACATTTGTTATTTGCTTCAGATATTCAAAACTTTCTTCAAATCTATCTTTATCTTGCACATCCATAACAAACAAAATTATATCAGTTCCAACAAAATATTGTTGAGGATTCTTTAGGTAATCTTCACGATATATATTCTGCCCACCTAATTCATGTAAGTGAACATCCATTCCAAATACTTCTATTTTACTTCGTAATAATCCCCTTGTTGGAGTTAAAGCATACAACTTTTGGAATAATTGAGACAAGGCACCTCTATGTTTTAAGGCAATAGATAAAGATGTTTTACCAGCATTATCAATGCCAACCATAACTATTTTTGCTCCAGCCGTAATTTTTTCAGTTTCCTCTATTGATAACAATCTACTAGCAGCTATCCAGCTATTGATTCTCTCCTTTGGTATTTTCTTTGCAATTTTATCGTAATGTTCATTCCAGTTATTTGCAAGATTTTCTATTGTCTCTAGTTGGAGACCCTTAAGAAAATTGTATTCATCTTCAGTAATATCGAGAAGAGCCAAAACTGGAAATTTACTGACATCTTTCTCATCTCTATATTCATCCTTAAGGAGTTTATTTTTTAAATCAGACATCTTTGTTCTTCTCCGGAGTCTTTTCTAAATGCCTTAACTAGCTTCTTTGTTATAGGTACATCTCAGTCAAATAAGTATTTTGTTAATACTCTATCGATTAAACCTTGCATTCTTCTATGCATAAACAAAATTTAAAAAGGCAAAAGCTAGGCATTAATAAATCGAATGGAGTATACGAAATTGCGAACACAGAAAGTAAGATTCCTATTAGTTATTGTAACTATAGTTTTCGGGTTTGTTTTACCAAGTTATTTAGGAAACACTATTGCTTTTCCTGAAAGTGAAAATGCCAATATTAACCCTCCTTCACTACAAGAAAACACAGTTTACTTGAACAGTACACCTCCAATAATAGATGGAAATTTAGAGAGCTATGTAGGAGAATGGTCTAACTCTACTAAAATAACATCTGAATTTGGATCTCCCTATAGAACTATGACTATTCGTGTTCAAGCAAATGATACTCATTTATTCATGGGCATATCTTATATTAGTCCAATCTTTGTTCCAATTAATACAACCATCCCAGTTGGAGATACATATAACAATGAATCTCACACTTGGTATTCAATTGTATTTGACAATAATGATGATGGAACATTGGGTACAGAACTAAGTCCAGGTGATTCAATCGCGATTAATTATAGAGCAAAAGGAGCTCAAGATTCATTCGTTAATGGAACATATAATAATTCTCTTGTTTTAGATGTTAATGTTACTGGAACAGAAAATTCTTTAGCAGTTGTGAATGGTACAGTCAAGGATGATTTCGGTGATCATGTCATTTCAATAGAAATAGCTAAAGAGCTTAATTCAGGAGACAAAGAAGGTAATGATATTAAGCTGTATCCTAGTGAATCAATCTATTTTCTTATCCTTGCTTTTGAAAACAAAACTGCAGTCTACAATTACTCATGGTTAGATGCAGCTATAACTCCATGGAAAAGCTTTCGTTTGGACACAACATATGATTATTTTTCATATATAGAAAATTATGAAGATATAAACATCATTACTTATGTTGATGATTCATCGACTACTGCAATGAAAAATTTCACAAGCATTCACAATATATTGTATACGTACGATATGAACACTACATACATCAGGACTAGTGACGTTTATGAGATCAGAACTGATGGGATTGCAGGAGTTGACCTCTTTATTTTGATTGGTTATCATAATTCTCTTACAAACAGCGAAATTGAAACATTAAGAGTATTTGTAGCATCAGGAGGTAGTTTACTAGTTCTTGGAGATGCAACGGTATCTACTCAAGCAAAATTAAATGAACTACTTCGAAATTTTGGAATGGAATTCTATACGTCACCTCTATATTCGAAAGATACAGCTGTAAATTCCTCTATAGTCATCAACCCAGAAAGTATTGTGAACCTTCCATATATAGATCAACCAACCTACTTCACAAACCAAACTGTTGCAAGCCTTGATTATTATGGTACTGCTATTAACTTTACAAATGGAATAGGTGAAGGAATTTACCAATTCCAAGAAGGTGATTTATACGATACTCTCAACATATCAGGAGATTTCTTCATAGATTCTGATAAAGATGGTGAATTTAATTCTACCAATGATCTTTCTTTGAACGATTCTGCTGTTGTTCAAGCAGCTCTTGAATTACAAAGAGGAGGTAAGTTAATTGCCTGTGCTTCTGCTGATATAGCCAATGCTAGTTTTATAGTTGAAAGAAGTAACAAATACCTATTACTTCATCAAATACAATGGTTGCTCAATGTACAAAATCTTATCTCTTATGATAATTTCAATGTTTTTGAAGAATCCGTAATAACAGGAGATGCGATAAATGTTAACATTACCGTACATGGAGATAATGATACTGTTGAGGATAATGTAAAGGTGTGGGTTGTAGTTCAAGAATTAAAAACAGACAAAAACATATCTAATCTCTCAGATATGGGAGATGGTATCAACTTCAATGGATCGATAATTCCTGAAGGTGTGAAGGCTAAATTTGTTGATATTTCAATTAGGATGCATAAACGTGGATTTGGGTACAATGAAACAGAGTTAATCGAGGTGTATATTGAAACTATTCTTAGTGGAAATATAAGGATTGAATATGTATCCCTTATAGTATTCATCATATCAATTGGCTTAGTAGGACTAGGAGTGTTTGCTTTAAGAAAGTATAGAACAGATTAATTCGTTCTTTTTCTTTTCTCTTTTTTCAATATTCAGATTCAAAGTATAAATCTTAATATATGAATAGCATATTTGTACTTGCAACGTGAAAAATTGATGATTACATTAGCAATTTTCTCTGATGTACATGCTAATTTAGAAGCCTTAATTTCTGTAGTAGACTACATAAATGATGCTTCTCCAGATATAATCATCTATTTGGGCGATACAGTTGGATATGGTCCAGATCCAAAGGAGTGCATTAAAATCATTGAAGACATTGCTCAAATTCATGTTGTAGGTAATCATGATTATGCAATTTTCACAAACAATTTTGCTCATTTTAATCCCCTTCCAAAAATATCTTTATCTTGGACAAAAAAACAACTAACAGAATATGAAATACAACTTCTGGGATCTCATCCCTTTTTCTCAATATTCCCGCTTTTCATAACTGAAGGCAATGCAATGTTCGTTCACGGTTCTCCAAGAAGACCTTTACGGGATTATGTTTCCCCTAATCTTCCATCGTGGTCTTATAATATGTTTTTTGAAATAACACGAGAATTTACTGAAATTGATTTCCTCTTTCTTGGACATACACACAAAACTCTCCATATTGTCAATGAACAAAAGCATCTTTTGAATCCTGGCTCAGTTGGACAACCTAGGGATAAAGATCCACTAGCTTCATTTATGATATTCAAAATAAATGAAAAGAGCAAGGAATTTGAGTACGAACATGTTCGTTTAGAATACGATGTTGATACTACATGTAAGAAAATGGAAGAGTTGAATTTTCATCCATTTCTGATAAATAGACTCAGACGAGGAATTTAGTATTGTTGAAAATTAACCAACTTGATTCTTCTCTAAATCTTTGATTTCTTCTTTTGGAGATTTTTCAATCTTCTCCTTTTGCAATATGTTTTTTTCTTTAATGAAAATTGAAGATAATGCTGCGACTGACAAAGTTAGTCCTGTCCCAATTAATGTTTGGAATATTACAGTAGCTGCAGCAATTGCAGGAGTAATTGTTGAAAGACCCTCAAGAAGAGCTTGAGCTGTGATAGTCCCAGTACCTAATCCTGCAGGTGTAATTATACCTGCTAACAATGTGATTGAAGATATTCCTGCAGCATCAAAAAAAGAAATTGTACTTCCAAATGCAAGTATAGTCAACTTAAGTGAGTAGAATTCTAGTATCCATCTTAGAACTGTAGTTAGTACAACTATTCCTGCAACAAATTTCTTTTTGTACAGCTGTTGCAAAGCTGTAAAGTAGTTTTCTAAAGCTGGATGAACCACCGTTTCCAACCAATTTTGTCCTTTTGAAGATATTTTCCCAACTATTCCTTTAAGGATCTTAAATGCAAAAAATCCAACTGGAGGAAAGAAGAGAATAATCGATAAAATTGTGGATGCTCCTAATGAAGAATAGAAAATTACTCTATATAGTATGATATTTATTGGGTCGATTTTAGGGATGGTTGTTCCAAGAGCTACAATAAAGAAGATTAAAACAAAAAGCATATCTAAAATTCTGAAAAAAGCGATTGCTGCTAAAGAAGATGAACGAGGTATAGAAATGGTTCTTTTATTTATTTCAACACTTACAATTTCTCCTGATTTAAGAGGTCCTAAAGTACTAAAACCATATCCAACAAAGAAAGGTACGAGGAAACCTTTGAATGTTAAATCATCAGATGAAGCTTTCAGCAAGATATAAAACCTGTAAGCTTTCACAAAAAGACTTGCTACCATTAGAAAGAAGGCAGATATTAAGAGAGAAATTAATGTGTTTCTAAAAGCAAGAAATGTAGCAGCTAATTCTCCTTTTAGCCATAAACGAAGAAAAAAGTATAACAGTGTTCCAATCATGATGAGAATAACAATAATTCGAAAGAGGTATTTTTTTAAAAAAAATGAAACTTTCATAAGATTGTACCTTCGATATTTGAGAAACAGAATCGAGTTAAGATTTCTTAAATATAAGAGGAGAAAGGATGGAAGAAATTTGTTCTAGTTAGTGTTAAACTGCTTCTGCTCCACCTTCATCGAACCACTCATAAGTACATTCTTTACAAACAATTTTCTTTTTGTAAATTGGTTGATGTCCGAAATATGCTATTGGTTTTGATTTATCCTCCACTTCTTTTAAACTTCTGCTATGACATTTGGGGCATTCTTTCGCCATTTCTAATATTCACCTTTAGAATTGTTTCTTGCGGTATCATTACTAGTTATTCATTTAAAAAATTTGTGTAAGCTTCCATATAAAATATTGAAAGAGTTTCTAAAAAATAAAAGGAATTGTAAATGAAAAGCATTTGTTGAGATTTGTGTCGGAACTAGAGTATAGATTCATGGCTACAATTCAAGAGAATTCTTCTAGATACTTATAACAAGCTCAAAAATAGAGAATTCTTTATTTTTCTATATATTTTAGAAAAATGATAACTTTCTCTCAGTTTTTTGACCACAAACCCATCAAATTATTACAAGTATCATTGAATAATGCATAATGACCGTGTTCATCAGAAATTTTAGTTTTTTCTTGAACATTTTTTCCTCCAGCTTTTTCAATTTCATCAAGAGCTGCAGGTATGTCATCAACTTCAATGTAGAGAATCATCTCTCCACTTAGTTTCTTATCTGACTTTTGAAAAGCTCCTCCAATACCATCATCTGCATCCTTAAAAAATGCATATTCATCATATCCCGTTTCAACATTCACTTTCCAATCAAATACTTTCTCATAGAATTCTTTTGCTTTGATTATATCGTCAGCTGGGATTTCCATATGAACAATTTTATGATTTTTCATCTTTGAATACCTCTTGTATTTATTTTAGTGATGTTTTCGATATATAAGTAATTATTTTTAAAAGAATGATTACTTATTATCTTATGGATACCATTGGGGACTTATACGAGGCTTATTTATTGAATAAACACGACTTTCCAGATGCTCCATATTTTTATGGAAAGATTCCAAGGAATTACTCAGAAGTTGTAAGTGAAGCAATTAATCTACCTTCCAAAAAGGTAGATCCAGAAAAGATGGTTAAACTAAAAGAAATTTTACTAGGATATCACAAGAAATTAGGTATCTTAACTCCTAAAGTGAAAGAACATATAGAACACTTGGATGAAGGGGTTGTAATTACAGGACAGCAAGCTACTATATTTGGTGGATCAGGTATAGTTGGAAACAAAATTGTTTCTGCTGTAAATGTTTCGAAAATAAGTGAACAAAAAAACCGTAAGCTTGTTCCAGTTTTTTTGGTTAATACTCATGATGGAATTCAACCAGAGATATCTACAATCCATCTTCCAAATAATCAATCTTCAGCAAGCAAACCACTAAACTTGGATAATATAACCGAAGGTATAGTATCAAAAACAATTCTAACCGATGATTTCAATTGGATAGAAGAAAATCTAGCCATTATCAAGAATATTTTCAGTGAATTTAAAAGCTCAATAGATAAAAGCTCGAATAAGTTATTTGCAGAAAATGTCGAACATATCATAACCTTTCTCAGAGAAACCTATAGAGCTTCAACAAACATTGGTGACTGGGTTACTCTGATTTGGGGGATTCAAGCTAATATATTGAATGATTGGGGTGTAGTTTTTCTTCCATCATCCCATGAGGAAATTCGAAAATTAACTTTGGAGGGTTATTTACCTTTTCTTGAAAATAGACAAAAGTACATAGATGAGTTTAATTCAGCAACTGAAAAGATTAGAGAATTAGGATTAAATCCAACAACTGCTAGAAAGAAAAATGATTATTCCCCCTTCTTCTATGAATGCCCAAATGACGGTTATAGAATCACTTTATCCTGTCAAGAGAATGAAGAAAATCTGACTTTCACTGGGGAATGCCCAATTGAGAAAAGAAATTATTCTTTTACTTTAAAAAAAGATGAATTTAACTTGACATCTCTATCCAACATACTTTTACCTCGTTTAGATACTAACCATGCTCTTTTGGAGACAATTCTGCCAGTGTATGTTAGAATATCGGGTCCAGGAGAGATTAATTATAATGCACAAGTAATCCCTGCCACTAGACAAATTGGTTTACAGTTTCCTATTTATGTCAAATATACAAGAATGTTATACAATACTCCTTGGATTGAAAAACTAACTAAGGAATCATTAAATGAAGCACAATCACTCTTCTCACAAGAATTCTTCCAAACTTTAGGTTCAATAGCTAAAGCAAGAAGAAAGAGAGATAAAGAACAGTTGTTTGAATTTTCAATTAGACTTTGTGACATAATCATATCAAAGATGTTACATGCTAAACAAATTAATGGAAAAGCAACAGAAGATTTCGAGAAATACAAATCATGGCAGTTTGGTATGTACGATAGCAACCACCAATGGCAGGAAGTAAGTTTTCCATGGTTTATCATGGCTTCAATAACAGGATTAACTGATTACCTAAATTCATACAAAAGATATTATTCTGCTGATTCTCCAGTAGGAGGAATTGGATATATCAATTCTAGATTGTGATATTTTTATTCTAGAATTTTGTTATACCAATTTACATATTGGTCTGCAATGATATCTCCTTTGAAGTTTCCTACAACTTTTTTTCTACCTTCTTCTCCCATTGAGTCTTTCAAATCTCTGTCTTCAAGGAGTTGAATCATATAGCTAACCAAACTCTCTTTATCTCCTAACTTATAGATGAATCCATTTTTCTCATGATCAATTACTTCAGGAACACCTCCAATTCGCGGAGCTATTGCAGGAGTTTCACATGCCATTGCTTCAGCTAAAGTTAAACCGAAGCTCTCATTCTTACTCGCTGAAAGAAGTGCAGTTGCACAATTATAAATTGGTGTGATATATGATCTTACTCCTTGAAATATCACTCGACTTGCTATTCCTAAATTATTAGCTAGATCTTCACATTTCTTTCTTTCAGGTCCATCTCCAACTAAAATTAATCCTATGTTTGGTTTTTGCTTAACAACTTCAGCAAACGCTTCAACAATAAAAGGTGTATCTTTTACAGGTCTAAAATTCGATACATGTGCGAAATTTGTTTCGTATTTCATTCGAAAATCACAGATTTGACCCTCGATTTTCTTATAACGTTCTGTATCAATTGGATTATAGATAACTTCAACATTCTTGTTTCTAGCAAACTTATCTATAATTTCATTCTTCATATATTTTGAAACCGTAGATATACCATCAACATTCTGAAGGACATGGGAGACTATTGGATTATACGAGGGATCAATGCCAAGAATATGAATATCTGAACCATGAGCTGTGATTGCAACAGGGGTATCGGTTACTTGCTTTGCTAGGTATGCTGATACTCCAGTTGGGATTGCATAATGTACGTTTAGAATATCAAGATTCCATTTCTTCGATAAGTTTACTAATTTTGAAGCTGCAAGAATTGTATAGGGTGCTCCAATATCACGAAAGAGTGGATATGATAGGACATCAACAAGATCCAATGTTATATTTGGGTGTCTAATACTTCTTAATAGGAAAGGTGTATCATAGCTGACTAAATGTATATCATGTCCTTTTTTTGCTAGTTCAAACGCTAATTGTGTAGCTGCGATTCCTGAACCACCAACTGTGGGGAAACAGTTAATACCAATTTTCATTACGCTTTCTTTTTTTGTCACACTTATAAAGAATTTTGGATTAATCAAGAATCAGTTTCATTTCCATATAACTCATCTATGAATCTCTTTTGTTCTAAAATGACTTCTGTGCTATTTTCAGCTTTTGAATAAGCCACAAGATATTTCTCATTTATTCGATGAAACTCTTCTCCCCATTTAACGAGGGATAAAATTTCATAATATTGCTCTTCTGCTCCTAGAATGAACAAAGCAGCTGCAATCGCTTCTAAAGTACTTAATTTGGAAGGTGTACCATAATTTGTTGGATTTGTCGCTATTAGGAAGGGTAGTGCCCTTCCTGTCCCTCTGCTTAGAATTTTTCTTCCATCTTCAATGTTATTCCATGAACAATCTATACCAATAATTCCGTTATTCACAGATTTTTCATGATCTTCTGGTGATAATGCTGTTTCTGAGAAAGGAGTTAATACAATACTAGATGAATGTATTCTATTCGTCGAAATTTCCTTAGCTTTCTTAAATTGTAAAATACGACTAGCAGTACAAATTTTGGGATTACAAGTTTGTAAATTACAGATAAATACTGGAATAAAGGTATCTTTTGATGTATTCATGCAATCCCCTAGATTTTAGTATTATATCGTTTTATAGAAAGTTGGCGGTCCCGAAGGGATTCGAACCCTCGACCATTGACTTAGGAGGCCAACGCTCTATCCTGCTGAGCTACGGGACCTGAATAGCTTCTTCCTTTTTGATCTTTTGAATCTTCTTGTCAAATATATTTTCAAAAATAATTCTATTCATGCATATTAACCTATTTGGCAATTTGCACTAATAAAGGAATTTCTTCATGTTGCAAAAGGATCATATTCAGCTGCGTTTTGCTTTAATTGTTCTATTTTTTTGGTTATGATTTGTATATCTTCCTTAGATTTTATCTCGTTAAATAATTCGAGTGCATCTTCATATGATCTTAATGCGATTTGCATATTTTCAGGATTTTCCTTTGCTACGTTGGTTTCAGCTATCTTGATATGTAAGTTTGCTATTCTGATTTTCAAAGCTTTTTCCTTTTTCTTGTTTTTCAAGATCCTTATTGCTTCTAGAGCATTTCGAAGATGTTGAACTTTCTTTGTTGTATCTTTCTCTTTTACCGCTAGTTTTTGGAAGAACTCTACACTTTGTTCAAATTGTACTTTTGCTTTCTCTGGCTGAAGATAAGATAAACATTCACCAGCTATGAAAAGAGATTTTGCTTTCTCTTCTATATTTTTGGTTTTTATTGCAAATTGCTCAGCAATTTGAGCTCCAAAATTGAATGCTAAGCTCCCCATTTTTGCAAAAGTTTGAGCTCGATTTTGTGGATTTTTTCCTTTTTTCCAGCTGTCTGCAGCGCGATACGCAAAATAGATTGCTTCTTCCGGTTCATCATTTTGGATGGCAAGAGAAATTAGGTGTTCAAAAGTTCTAGCTGCATCTTTATACCGTTGAGTATTATAATTTGCATTTGCTTCTTCTATTAGAATATTCATCTTCTTTTCTGTATCAGACATTTACCTTCTTGCTATATAGCCCAGATGTAATTTTTATTTCTTTTGGAAGAGGTTGTTCAGAATAAGTTATCAAATCTCTGGCCATTTGAAAGTTTTTCTCAACCGAAACAACCGCTTCAGTATGCTTGGATTGATTTCAACTGGAGTTGCATAGTTTACTCCTAGAACATCTAATCTTCTCAAAAAAACTATGAGACGTTTCCAGAATGATTTATATTTTTTATTTTAGATTTGAGTTCAATTTAAAACAAATAGCATCCTTTTGATTTTCTGATTCTGCTCTCCCTAACTCATAGTCAATTGAATTTTGGAGGAGAGTTGAGAAATATCCCACTATTTTAGAAAGATTACTTGAAGCAAAGATTGTAGTATCAGGATTAATTTGGAATTTTCCTTCAGAGAATTCAACAGTGGTCGGAAGGGGAATCATAATAGTTCGTTATTCATCTGATTCCCGGAAGTGTTTTAAAGTTTATAGTGATTTTTTGATTAGTATTCCTGCATTTCTTTTCGAAAGAAAAAGGTTTTAAAGTATTTAAAGTTCAAAGCCAATGATAATATGTCTCCTACTGACTTTTTCATTGATATATGGAACAAAATTAGTTCCTTTGATATCACTGTAATAATTGGTCTTGTTATAGCATTACTAGGTTTGCTATTTCTTATATCAGAAATTAAAACAAAAATACAACATGGGACTACATCAGAAAACTTGATGCTAGCATTTATCGGATTAACATTTGGATTAGTACTTGTTTTCTTGAGTGCTTGGGTACTTGCAGTAGCATTAAGTTTCTTTGTTTTAGCATTATACCAAACCTATCAATTACGTGAATCTCCGGTGTGGAGAGAATTAATGATAACTTCAGTTGCTACTTACTTCGTTTTACTGGTAGGTACAGTTGGAGATAAAATATACGAAATGGTTACTGGTGAAAAAGAACAAAGGTTTCTTGGTTGGTCATACAATGTAATGATCTATGTTTTCTTAATAATGGCATTGATTTTCTTTGGTAAGAAATTCGTTTTAGTAAGTAGATTAATGTCTCCACAAATATTGTATTTAACCTTATTTGCTTTTGCTTATCTTGTCTTATGGACTACAGGCAATTTCATTGAAGGTTTCGATAATCTTACTTGGAATTATCCTGGATTGTATGATCATGCACTATTTATGAGTAATCCAAATCAAGAGATAATAATGCGTGGAGGTCTAGAAGGAGGCTTTGCAGTATCAAATCCCTACATCCTAGATATATTCAGTATTCTTTCTAAAACAGATGCTTTAATAGTCAAAAGAGTTATTTTCCTTTCTCTGGGACCTTGGGAGATTGTTATTTTATTATCTTTCCTAATGTATTTTGTTTCAGGCTGGCTGATAACTTTCTTACTTGGAATCAAACAAACAGATGATAAAAGAGTTCTTAAATTGGTTGAAGAAGTAAAAAATCAACTTGGAATTAAAAGAAATGTCAAATCTGGATTCGTTGAAGCTCCCATATTGAATGCTATGGCATTTGGACCATTTTTTGATCAGAGGATAGTACTCATTTCTTCCAGTTTAGATGATTTCACTGATGATGATATCAGAGGAATTGTAGCACATGAATTAGCCCATAATCAGAGAATCCATATTGTTTGGTTACAGTTAATAGCTTCATTGGAGATGATTATCAAAAAAGCATTTCTTTTACCTGCAACAACTCTAGATTATGCAGTTGTCAAAGACTTAATGCCTTTTGGTATATATTTCTTGATAAGCTATGGGATAGTTGCATTCCTTCTGATTTTCGTAAGAATACTAGAGGGAGATGCTGACCTTCAAACGAAGAAGGCTGGATACGGAACCCAGCTAGCACAAGTACTATATAAACTCGAAGGTTTTTATCAAGGAATTGCTGGTGATTTTGGTTTAAATGTTCAATTGCTTACAGGTAAAGAGTTTACTGAGGAAGAAAAACTCCGATTTAGAGGAGAAGCAGCAATTAGACTATACAGACATATGTATAGACCTGGAAGGTGGGATATGTTTGCAAATATATTCATGTCTCATCCAAGAACAGCATATAGGATCGTAGCAGTAGTGGATGATGAATTATCCCCTATAAAAGGAGCTTTGTTACCATATTGGTTATTATTGCCTAATTTCTTAAGGAAAAAAGCAATCAGAAATTTAACAAAGAAACGAGAACAGTTCTCTGAATTAGTTTCAGAAAAATATAATGATTTTTATGGTGAAGAAGGTGTTAGATCTTTCCTAGAAATAACAAAGCTGAATGAACTTCTTAAAATTCTAGAAGGAAGAAGCATTGTAGCATATGACCACATCTTTGATCATCAAGTAGAAGGTAATGTTATTGGAGTTCATGTGAGCGATACAATTTGCCAACCATTACTCTTAAGAGTAAAAAATAAAGAAGAAGAAAATCAGATTCTAATCTCTGATTATACAATTCATGATGCTAAAATAGATGAGAAATATCTCTTTAAAAATGGACAAATTGGTAAATTAAAATCTTGGAAAACATTAAAGAAAAACAATAAACCTGTCTTCGTTTTTGAATCATTAGAAGAAGATCCTGAAACTTTCGAGAAGAACTATACAGGTAAGCCACTAAAATATTTTGATAAATTCATTGATCAAGATATATTCTTCTATATGGAAGGAGCAGATAGAAAGGCAAAATTACTTGATTTTAAGATGAATGATAGCTTATCATCTTCTGAGTTTACATTCGAAGTAGATGAAGCAAAGAAAACAAAGAAACTTAAATTGAAGGGTAGTGAGTTATTTGTTGATCTTCCCCCAGTATTGCTTAGATTTTCAAAAGACAAGATAGATATTCAGACAAATCTCTTGAAATCTGTCATTGGTCAATCGGTAATAATATTCACAAAGGAAGAAATTGAGACGGGAATTGCCTGTACTCTAGTAGATGCTACAAAGAGCAAGATTACGTATAAAATCAAAGAAACAACAACTAAGATTGACAGAACAAAAGTTGATTTTATGTTTGTTTATTCAGATATTCCAAGATTTTTGATGAAAAAGCATGTTTCATTTTTTGATAGACTTCTGTCAAGATATTCAAATAGAAAAGAGATGAAATATATCTTTGGGTAGCTAGATTTTTTTCTTTCAAAAATCATTTTTTGCATTTTCCCAGTTTTCTTTAGTCTTGTCTTTTTTGTCAATACTGTGTGCTTTTTGATGTTTCCAGAATAATATGCTGATATTAAGCCTTGTTTTTAATGAAGATTACGATTCTTCGATAATGGATACTCAGGAATCAGTCATAAACTATGTACTTCGAAATGAACTAAATTCGAGAAAACTATCTGTCATAGAAAATGCAACTTTCAAGTTTGAGAGAAGAAAATATGTACTAGATTTCTATTTGACAGGACCCCAAATCGGAATTGTAACCATGAACTGGAAAAGAACAATTCCTACAAATAAACTTCTGCAACTAGAGCAACTAATTAAATCTCTTGACCTGAAGAAATTAGTTTTAATCTGTAATTCAATTAGTGGAAATGCTAGAGATTTTCTAGATAGACGTGATATTCCAATACAAGTAGTTCTTCTAAATGAAATTCTTTATCAAGAGAAAAGTTTAGAAGATTTAATTACTATTTACTGATTTATTAAAATAAGAATCAAGAATTGTCTGTTTTGAAAGAGGAAATGCAGTGAATCCTTCTCTTCTTAATTCTCCAGCAAATCTTTCACTATAACCATATACTGTGTATATTTGATCTGGATCACATTCTCTACAAATCTGTAATAACTCTGAATAATCTGCATGATCAGATATTGTAATTGCATGGTCAACATTCATTCTGTATTTATAATTAGAAGATAAGCACCATCCTGAAAACGCAAAGAGTTTTGCTCCATACTTGTTTTTAAGAAAAGAGAAAAAAGGATCTCTTCCTGATTTTAGTGGTGTAAAAAGTATCCAATCTCCTTTCTTTGTAAATAAATTATCTTCTTTAGCTTCAGTATAGGAAGCTGCTTGAATCGAGTGATCTATATTTTCAGACTGTAGAATAGAATTGATGTTGTAGTTTGAACCGTGTAAAACAACATTAGAAGATAGATCAGAAAAAGCATGATAAAGCATTTGAGCTTTTCCTAAAGCGTATCCCATGAGAACAACAGGTACATTGTTATCTAAGTATTCCAAAATCTGCTCTTGTGTCTTCTTAATCTCTTCTTCGTATGAGGGAAAAACATATTCCGGACTTCCAAAAGTACTTTCTACAATTAATATATCACACTTCTCAGGTTTGAAAGGATCCAAGAATCCTTTATTTCGGATGGATACATCTCCTGTATAGATTACCTTCCCTTCATCAGAATCAATAAACAAAGCAGTGGAACCAATTATATGACCGCTAGATTTTTGTTCAAAACTAGTATTACCTATAGAGTAAGAATCATAAAATGATGTTTCAGAGAAATTTTTAACAAAATTCTTGATTAGTGATTTAGTTATATGAGAGCTAATAATTTCAGTTTTAGGAAGTTTTCTTGGAATGTGATCGGAATGAGCATGACTATAGAACACCAAAGGATGAAAAGTAGAATTTGTACTATCACAGACAATTTTCCAATCTTTTGATTCAATTTTCATTGCATCAGTTCGATATACTCTCATATAAAATCTGAAACTATCTACTGCTGAAATATATTTATACATTTATATTAAAGAAAAGAAAAATAAAAAAGAGAAATGGAAATTTTATGCTTTATAAGGCATAACTTCAATTGCAATGCTTTCTTCAGTTAATTCAATATCTCTGGCGGCCTTCTTTATAGCTTCTTTGGCTATATCAACCATTTGAGCTGTGGTTAGATCATCATTGTATTTTTCCTTAAGAAAAACTATAGCTTCAGAGTCACCATCACCCATTGCTTTTGCTTTACAAGATTTTACTCCACCACCTGGATCAACAAATTGAAGGCTTGGACCTGTTTCATCTATTCCTCCAAATAACATTCCAACTCCAAAAGGCCTAAGACCTCCTTGTTGTGTGAAAACTTGTATTAAATCTCCAATTTTCACTGCTAAACCGCGAAGGTCCATAGGTACAGTATATGTTAATCTAAATATTTCTGCTTCAAGTCTAGCTCTACTGATTAATACTCGGCCATCTGCTGCTACTCCTGCAAAAATTGCTTGGATTGTATCTGAAATTTTATGAATTTTCCGGTCAGGTTCTTCCAGATCAACGACTCGGAGTAATCCTGCTAAAACTAAACCATTTTTACTTTTAATGCCTATCGCAATGCTTCCCCTTCGAACAGATTCTCTAGCGTATTCAGTTTGGATTATACGTCCTTCAGGAGAATACATAATAGGTGTTCTATCATATCCCATTGATTGTGGTCCTAACATTTTTATGCCTCCTGAACAGCTTTCACTTCTTCAGGTGTAAGCCTTTTGATTCCTTTTTTGTTGACTATTGCAACATCCATTCCATCACCTGTAGCAGAATCTCTGCTTATAGCTGTAGTAAGTGCTTTTATGGCAATTGCAATACCTTCTTCTTCAGTTAGATTTTGTTTCCATTGGGATTCTAATACACCGTATGCAACTGGAGAGCCTGAACCAGTAGACGCGAAGTCTTCATCACCGATTCCACCAGCCATATCTAGAGTATAAACATGTGGGCCTTCATCATCTAAACCAATTACTAGCATGTTAACCCAGTAAGGAAAATAACTTCTATACTGCTCATACATTATTGACGCTAGTAGGTTTCCAGCCATCTTTGTTGTTGGTGCATATCCTCTTCCAAGTTCATATAGGTTTATGTTTGCTCTTGTCAGATTTACTAGATATTGTGCGTCTGAAACCATTCCAGCAATTGTCGCCATTGTAAACTTGTTTAACTCGTGTAATTTTTCAGCTTTCTTTGATGCTACAAAAGTACCCATTGAAGCTCTTCGGTCTGCTGCTGCTGCCACACCTCCCTTGAATTGCAGAGCAACAGTTGTAGTACCATGTTTGAGTTCCATAGTGGGGTCATTTGTCATCCTGTTGAAATTTGGATTATTCATGCATTTACCTCAATTTTTCTTCTTGTATATTTAATTTAAATAGTTAGTGATTTCACATTTTTTTAGTTGTATGGTATCTTATTCATGTTTTCTCTTATTTCCTGTTCAATAATGTGTATGGAAACATCACTTTGATTTGAAACATCATTTCTTATCCAATTTGTTATCCTTTGAAAATTTGAGTAATCTGGTTGCAAAGATCTATATTCCACATCTACTTCTCCTACTTGATTTATGTAAATGTGTACTCTATTACCGGTTTTATCCTCCCAGCATAATTCTATGTTTTGATTTGCATCTTTTTTATAAAGATATCTGAAATCTCCAAACCATCTTCCTTCAAAATTGTCTACCAATGTCTCACGTTCGAATGGTGGGATAAATTTGAGTTTCTTCCTTTTAGTATAATAACGACTACTTTCAATAATAATTGCTTTTTTATTAACAAGATCATTAAGTAGTTCTCGAGTATATTTGCTTCCTGAATCTGTCAATTCATAAGTTCCGTTTTCGCTCTTAATTAAATAATCTCTATCTTGAAGTCTCTTGAGAGCTTTACTCAGCTGATGTTGATGTAGTGATGTCATTTTCCTTAGTCCTGAAAAGGAATAAGAAAATTGAGAATCTGATAAAGCCAATAATAACTGGACCTCTGGAAGTGTCAAATAATCATAGTCATTGCTATAAAAGTAATCTTGTGGAAGATTGTCAATTTGTGGTTTAATAGGAGAATAAGATTCAAATATTGACATATCTCTAAAACTTTGGTCCACATTCATTTAGCTTCATATCACTTATAGAAAAAGACCTATATAATGACTCAGTTTCGACAGATTAAATCAAAAATAATGCTTCTAATTCTTTTTATTGAGAATATTAGATGAATTCTGATTCATTTTCTTCTTCTTCGCTTAAATCTCTTGATGTCAATTTTGCTGAGGTAGGATGTAAGTAAACTTCATCATCAAGTATTGTATAGGGTATTCTTCTTTGGTCAATCCAAGGCGCTGTTTCTCTAAATTCTTTAAACATATCATTACTCACTATCATTGCATTTTCTTCTTCTGCAAGCCTAAGAATAAATTTATCACCATCAACTCTGGCTGGGAGCATTTTAACCGCTCCTTCCTTAACTAATCTATCCAATCTTTTTTGATTATCGATTTGATATCGTAATGCAGCATCTGCTACTGTTATGATTTTAGCGAAATTAGCTCTACTTAGTCTATTTATCATTGCTTCCACATTACTAATTTTTGGCTTATCTGCTAGATTCTTTTCTTCCCACGCGATATTGCTGCCGTCAAGAATTACTGCATCCAGTGGATAAGATGCTTCAGCAAATGCACTTTCTGAGGCGACTCTCCCCCTTTTAGCTATATTTGTCACAATATCTCTTGAGAAGTATGCGACACTTAATAACACCATCCCCAGGATTATTCCATAAATTACAATTGGATTGAATATATCAATCCCATCATCTTTGGGAATGATTAATATTGGATGAATAACTGAAGGAAGAATCGTGGAGTACCATTTTGTTTCAGCAATTGTTTCCCATTCTAGTTCTACCCAGAACCATAAAAAAACATTGCCTTCTTCTTGAGGATCTCCTGTAAGAGAGAAATGATGAATCCCAGGACTTACTACAATTGATTCACTTATGCTTTCACTGAAAAGAATATTATTACACTCAATGTGTGGAACAATATTAAGCGCTTCACTTTGATTATTTCTGACATCAAATGTCATTGAATATTGTCGACCCATTGTTACATTTTCAGGTAAGAAATAGCTATCTACCAATATATCTGGAGGTACAATTATCTCTATTGGGTCACTAGAGAGAATTAATTCAATTTCTGGTTCAGCAATTGTTCTATAAGAAATTGAAAATGAATATTTCTGGTAAAGATAGGTATCAGGATAAAAACTAATAAAACCCTCATATGTCGTTCCTTCTGTGAGTGCAATATCTAATATAGAATGAGATATTATCACAGACCCTTGTGTCCCTGTTTTATCAAATTGATTGGTTACAGTAACATTTGTTACTGTTTCCCCTCCAATATTTGTTATCAAGCACCTAACGTCATTACTTTGACTGTGCTGTATGTATGCTGGATTTGAAGGAAAGAACATTCTAACACGACCTGAGGGGAGAATATTTAGATTAAATGATCTTTTTATTATGTAATGATCTGTTGTTGTGCTATTCGCTACAGCAACAACAGAATAATTTCCATCAGGTTGACTATTGAAAGTTGACCAAATAACAGTCTCATTAAACAGCTCAGTTGTATTTACTAAAAGGGATCTTTCAAACACTAACTCTGCTGAAGGATTTGTGATGTTGAAATATATATCTGAATCTGTAATGAAAGTCCCGTTTTCATAGGTGAATTGAATACCGATTATTAGATCACTTTCTCCTCTTACAATCTCAGTTGAAGTTAATAGAAATACAAATGTAGCATTTTCTTGGTTTAAGAAGTAAATTGGAGAGCTAGTTGGGAGACTGGTTTCGCTGTTTAATGAACCAACAACCATTGGTGCTGAAAATGAAAGAACAATAGAAATGGCTAATCCAAACATAAAATATCTACTATACAGTAACCTCATAAGCATTGAATGCACTTCTATTCTTTTCTCAAATAAAACAAATAAAAGCAGTATAATAAAGTTACCGAGTGACCCAAAAATTGTATTGAAAACTATGAAAGTATTAGCTTTTTTTGTTTTCAAAAATGTTGTAGTTGGACGATGCGAAATTACCCCTGATTCTGTAAGGAAGCCGTCAAGGACCTTCCTGGCAACATTCATCTAAGCGCTTTACCCGGTCCAAATAGAACCCTATTCAAGCTTGCTCCAAGATGTTTGGTCGTTTCATCGTTTCCTATACTCTCCTCAGCAAATTAATAAGCAATTATATTGCTCTATCGCATCATTGTCTCTGAATATAGGACGTGTCGTTTCTGTTCCAAGAACCACACTCTCGCGTGGAGGACTTAAATCCTCATCTCTTTTATGGAGTCAGGAGGTTCCTCAGCAAATGCCGAAGTTGCCTTTTCGCTTCGTCCAAATTTAAACGTAATTTCCTTATAGATAAAGCTACCTATAATCATGTTTGCTCAAAGACAACTCAAATTAATAATCGGATTTTTTGTGGTGTTTAAATAGGTTCGATAGACTCAGATTAGCGAAAGTAACATGGCGAGAATATGGGGAGAAACTGATGATGCAGAAGAAGCGGCAAAATACTCTTTTGAGAAACACTTAGAGAAAATTCTTAATGAACAATCAAGCATTCATATAGATGACTTATTGAAAAAAATGTGGGGTGGATATAACCTTCTCACAAATTATCAATCTATTTTGGAAGGAATTAATCACCTAGCAAAAGATGGAAAAATAGTTTTCTATGATAAGATAATATCTTCAGTAACTGTAATGACTCTTGATAAAAATGGATTAGAGGAAAAAACTGTATGGGATCTTATTCATTCAGAAAAAGAGATTGAAGAAAAGAAAGAAATAATGAGAAGATATAATCAAATAAATCCTCTCGTTTAACTCATTTCAACATGTTAACGTATATAATTTTTCATTCTTATTGAATACTATCTTAGAATTCATTATATCGAAAAATATAAAGATATAACTTAAACATTCATTGTAGGGCCAGTAGTTCAGTGGATAGAAAGGTGCTGGGAGAAATTCCACATCCTAGAGTGGCTGCCTGCGGTATGAGTAAAAAACTCATTGCAGACAGTAGTTGGTCGCAGGTTCGAATCCTGCCTGGTCCGCCAATTCATATTTTTGTATATATATATCATTTTTCGCCAGAATATTCACTCCCAAACCATTTCGTTATTATATCATCTATCATTTCTTCAGTATAATCAGGAATTTCTTTTTGGATATTTTGATCCATTTCGATTCTATTAAGTTCCTTCACTGATTCATGTAATGACCTTCTCTGATGAAAAGTGTCTTTCTTTGTAATCATTACTATACCTGTTTCTTTTTCACCAAACTCAGCAAGTATAATAATTTCTTCACCATAATCTATTTTCATTACTTTTCCCACTTCTCCCTTAAAAACTTCTGAAATTATATCTTTAGCAGCTCTCACCATCCCCCCAAACAGTAATATATCGTCAACTATTTTTTCAGCTCTTACATATCGTTTTAGAGGAATACCCGATCTATGAAGTACAATAAGTTGATTTGGAGAAATTATGTCGATTTCTCCAATTTTAAAAGCGCTGAATCTCACATTATCCATTAAATCTATTATCATCTTTTGCATCTCAAGAACTACTTTCCTAAGCTCTACTTTCTCTTTTGGTTTGACTAATTTCTTGCTATAGCTCTCGAGATTATCAAATAATTTCATCTGACTATCTGTCAGCGATGTTCCATCTATTTGATGTTTTAATTTTTCTATAATCTTTTTACTTTTATCTAAACTTGTTTCATCATTTTGAGAAATGAACTCATAGAGAGATACCAGTAGAATATCAAGTAATATCTTTATATCTAATTTATCTAAATTCCCTCTTTCAACATTTTTCAATGCAAGATTCAGGTATCTTTTTGATTTGAATAGATTCAGATTAATCATTTCTTTTCTACCATAAAGATACATAATGTATGGATTTTGAGAAATTTCCTCCTCAGTTTTTCCGGAAATTAGCTCTACCATAATTGAATTAAAATCATCCCATATTTTTAGTTCAATTTGAAGTTCTACTAAGGCATAACATTGAGTAATAAGATCTTTTTTTTGATAGCATGATATTATTCTTTCAAAAGTCTCCTTTTCTGAAGGAAGCAAAATCTCAATATAGTGTTGAATTTTAGGGGAAAATGTTTCTTCATTCATTTTAGAGCTCCGAGTGCTTCTGTTTGTAGAATGGACTGTTCCGTTTCAAAGGTATTTGCAGATATGCTTCAGCATATTGTGTAGATGCTTGTGTCCCTCTCATTAAAGTACGATATTTATGAAATCGAATATAGAAATCCTCTCCTCCTTTGTAAAGTTGTGATTTGTAACATTTTATGGCTTCTTCCTTTTTAGAATAATACTTGGATATGTCAACAAGTGTATGAGGATTAGGTATTAATACTGTTGTTTCAGAAGTATATAGTTTTGAGACAAGATGTGGATTTTCGTTCTGAGTCTCGTGTGCTGCCCATTCAACCCCTTCTCGAACAATTTTGTAAGTAGAGCGATGATCTATATGATAATCATCTTCAAGATGTGTTATGATAACTTCAGGTTTTGTTCTCAAAATATATTGAATTAGTTTCTCTTTAATTTCATTTTCATGGGTTAAAACATCATCAAAATCATAGATTTCGAAATTCTGAATCCCAAGTACTTTTACAGCATTGAAGTATTCATTTTTTCTCACTTTATCAGAAGAAAGACACAATGTACTTACTTGGTGACCTGAACTTGCATATTTAGCAATAGTTCCACCTGCACTCAATGATTCATCATCTGGATGAGCAAATATAAAAGACAGCTTCACAAAATAATTACTCGTTGTAGTATTTAAAAATAATTCCACAGTTAGCCTAAAACTGTCATACTCTTTTTTTCAGATACTCAACTGCATAAATTCCCGTTTTATATCCATCCCCCATCAGTATAGCAGCATAATCAATTTCTCCTCTAATCGTACCTGCAGCAAATAATCCATCAATATTAGTAGTGTTATTCTCATCAGTTTGGATGAAACCTTCATCTGTTGTTTCCACACCTAAACCTTCTAGAAGAGAAAGATTTGGCTTATCTTTCAATTCAATAAAAACGGCATTTACTGAAAGCTCCTTACTTTCTCCTTCTTCTGAATATTTAATACCTTCAACAATTTGTGTTCCAAAAACCTCTAAAGAATCTAGAGGGATGTTAAATTTAAGTACAATATTCGGAGATGATTTAATCTTCCTCAAATTTCGCAAATCACATTTCAATTCAGAGGACGGAATGAGTACTGTTACTTTTCTACAGTACTTTCTTAGAAACAGAGCTCCTCTCGCAACCGTGTTACCTTCTCCAATTATACAAACTTTCTTTCCTCGGAATAGAGCTCCATCACATACCGCACAATGCGATACTCCCTTATGTAATAAATCATCTTCTCCTTTTATTGTGTGCTTCAATTCTGGAATTCCAGTAGATATTATAACTGATTTTGCAGAATTTATTCCATTTTCAGTAGTAATTTCAAACTTCGAATCCTTCTTTATAATCGATGTTACATTTTCACCAATTGAAAGGATTCGCGAAAAATCCTCAGATGCCATTTCACTCTTTGCAAATTCTGTGTTAAAACTCTCAACTTGTTCAACTAATTGTTGAATAAAGTCAACTCCAATAATCTTGTTTATACCAGGAATATTCTCTATCTCTCCTTTTTTAGCCGTATTTGAATCGAAGGGAATCCCGAATATCTTGATTGTAAGATTAGGATCTTTACAATAAGCAGCAACAGCTGCAGAAAGGCCAGTTAGTCCTGGACCTACAATTGCAAGATCACAGATTTCATTACTCATTACTTTTATGTTAGTTATGAGTAAAATAAATCTATCTATAAACAAAAAAGTAGTTTATAAAAATTCGAAAATCAACCAATAAAAAAAAAGGAAGATGGTGTTAGTTGTCAACTAGAAAATAGAAGACACTTCTCATGTCGTTTAAATTACTACGCTTGACAATCAAACCCAACTCAATTAACCTTCTTAATGCATATCTTGCAGTTCTTGCAGGTATAGCAGAAGCTTTAATGAGTTGCTTTTGGGTAAGTGGACCCTTTTTTTCCAAAATGAAAAGAAGTTTTTTTCCTGAAACTGGTATTTCTTCAGCTGCCATAATTATATCCCCTTGCAGTATATATGTTACGGACGTGGAACTTTTATAAAAGCAATCTCAGTATTTTATCCGCGATTACTGTAGTTTTTCTAGGGAATCTATCCGCGATAGTAAAATATTGATGTTTGCTTTTATTCATTGATATTTTTCTCATATTATTACGGTATATATGTCCCACAATTTGATGGAGCTAGTAGAAAATTTAATATTGTTGGAATCATCTAATGTTTTTCTGAGTGATATTCTTTGACTCTTCCAACCGATAGTTCACCAGAAATTTATCATCTAGCGAATCAATTACAACGAATCAACTATCTGGGGAATGTACAGACCCTTCAGATAGAGTTTGAATTTATACCAGAGGAAAGAAGAAGTGATCTGGAAGAAATATTTGTAGACTCGACAACGATGGGCCGCTTTAAATCAGATATGATAATACTAGAACAGATTTCAGGAAGAGACATGTTGGAAATAATTAATACACTTCATAGTATTAACAATATCTTCGGAGATCTGTCTGTTATAGAAGGTGTTACGGCTTTAGTAGAAGTAAATTACAAAAATGAAACCTTTTTTGTAGTTGTTTCATATAATCCTCACACAAGTGGATTGGAATTGATATCGACATCGGAAAGTAAACTGTTTCTGGAATTACTAAATTTCATTAGAACAAAATGGGCACTTTCGAAATCATTTATCAAATGAAAATAAGCAAAAGAAAGTTGATATTATTCGTTTCTTTAAAAGGAGAAAGGTTTCTCTGTTAATATTTTTCTTAGCAATTCTATGTTCTGTTGTACTTCTTCAGAATCCAAATCTAACTGCTTTTCTAAAATTTTCTCACTAGTATCATACAATACATATGATGAGATATGAAAATCAATTGTCATCCCTTCTGGGTAAAGATCGATTAAGTTGAAGTCTGCTCCCATTTTATGTGTAGCAAAATTATAACCTTTAAGAAATGCTTGTGCATTCTTTTTTGTTTCATCGAGTGTTTTATAGTTTCGATATTCTTTCATAGCAGGCTTGGCAAAGAAGGTTCCTATATCCTCTGATCTATCTCTACCTGGCATGATAAATTCAGGATCTATTATGTATACTTTGATTTTTGGAGGAAATTCTTCGATTATCTCCTGCAGGGGAGCTGTAACTTCAGATGAAATCATTAGATTTCCCTGATGATAGTCACCAAAAATTGTTGCTCCACCAAAACTTTTTTCTAACGCCTTAAAAGAAGGAAGCATTAATTCAATTATTTCTTCTTCCAAAGAAGATTCACTGAAAATTGAAAGAAGGTATAAAATAAGTTTCTTATATGGTTCAATTACAAACTTACCTGTATCTGTTCCGTGAATTGCTGAAAGTGTTTGTCCTGCAAGTTGGTGTTTGAAATTCTTATCTAATTGTGTTTCTCTAAAACTTGTCCCTGTTACTCCTTCGTAGATAATACAGCGATTTTGAGCACTTTTGTAAATAATTTTTGGAATATAGATACCAGGAAATCTGCTAGGGACGGATGAGATTAGACTATAATTTTTTATTTCTTTGTCATATCTGACTTCATCTGCTGAAAATTTCACAACCAGATTAACAGACTGTTTTCCAATATCTGTATTCAGATAATAGGTAACAAAATGAACTTTAGATTTCGAAGTACCTTTTTCAATTGAGTTTACATCATCAATAGAAATTAAGGAGGGTCTCTCTCCTATTGATTCATAGATGTGGTTCTTGAAAACGGTTTGTAAACTCTCACCAATAGTTGTAAGAATTGTTCTTAATTTCTGCTTCTTTCTAACTGAATCTGGAGAGAATGAAATTTCGTCTGCATCCAATTTGTTTTCACTCAATGAATCTTATTAGTACAACTAATTACTAACTCAAAAGTTTAACTCTATATATCAAAGAAAAGAGAAAGTGGATTTATCAATTTTCAAATACTATACAATTAGATTCAGGGGATTGATCATTCCTATTATTTTGTCTCCATCTACAACGATAAGATGGTGTATCTTTTGTTCCTTCATCTTGATGATTGCAGATGATATTGTTTCATGAGCTTTAATTCTTATTATTGGTGTTTGCATTACTTCTTTAACTTTAACCTTATTCAATTCTTTTTCTTGAACTAGAATCTTGACAATATCTTTGCTTGTAATGATTCCTACTGGGTTACTATTATCTGACACAAGCAAAGATCCGACATCAAAATCTGCCATAATTGAAGCTGCTTCTTTCAGGTTCTTGGATGATTTGATATACAATACACCTTTTGTCATCACACTAGATACTGGATCATCTGTCTCATATGTTCTAAGTGTCATTCAAGCTTTTCTAGAATTATTATGTGTTAAAGATTTCGCATATATCCAATTTTTTTCGCTAGTAGAAAAGATAATTAACTACTCGAAAATAATGTTCTCAATGGATGATCCAAT
>JAGLRO010000132.1 GCA_023136245.1 Candidatus Heimdallarchaeota archaeon | reverse complement strand
ATAACGATAAGAGAGAAGAACCTTACTCAAATTACTGCCCTAAATGTGGTAAAGAGATGGAGAAAAGAGACCAATTCTGCACTAAATGTGGAATAGATTTAATCGTTAGAAGTCATTACCCACATAATTTATTTTAAGTTCCTATACTTTAATTGCTTACAATAAAGTTAAAAAATAAGATAGTCAAGCATGATATAATGATAAAAGGCTATCTCAATTTTGTTTTACATGGACATCTACCTTGGGTATTAGAACAAGGAACTTGGCCTCATGGTGAGAACTGGTTATGGGAAGCAGCTGCTGAAACATACTGTCCAACATTGTCGATGTTAGCAAATTTATTCGAACAAAAAGGATATACAGAGCTGCTCACGGTTGGCATTACACCTGTTTTAGCTGAACAACTTTCTCATCCCAAATTTAAAGATGGATTTGAAGGTTATTTACAAGAACGAATTGAAGCAAGTTTCAAAGATAAAGATCATTTCAAATGGATAGGAGAAACTGCAACTGCAAAATTAGCACAGAGATGGGTTGATTATTATTCATCTGTTAAGCAGCAGTACACTGAGAGATTCCATAAGGATCTACTGGGAGGTTACAAATATTTACAAGATTCTAATGTGATTGAGATTATTTCTAGTGGAATGACACATGGATATTTACCCTTACTAGGAAAAGAAGAGACAATCAATGCGCAAATCAAAGCAGGACAAGCAATTTACCATAAGCATTTCGGACGAGAAAATTCTCAAGGCATTTGGTTACCAGAGTTAGCTTATCATCCAGAATATAAATGGAAGAATCCTCTTACTGGAGAGGAAATAAACAGAAAAGGAATTGAATATTTTATTGAAAAAAATAAAATAAACTATTTTATTGTTGATACACCTTTGCTAAGGGGAGGAGAAGGTATAGGAGCATATCTTAAAAGATTCGATGCACTTCAGTTACTATGGAAACAGTTTGAAAATGAAAAACCTGAACTCGTAGGAACGGGTGATTCCATCTATAGACCATATCTTGCCAGCAAAGAAGTTGACTTTTTCACTAGAGACGACAAAACAGGAATTCTAGTATGGTCGGGAGATATAGGATTTCCTGGAGATGAATGGTATCTAGAATTTCATAAGAAGCATTGGCCATCAGGAAATAGATATTGGAGAGTAACAGGAAAAGAAACAGATTTGGGAGAAAAAGAGATCTATAATCCTGAAAAAATCATAGAAAGACTAGATGAAAATTCAAAATATTTTGTTAAGATAGCTAAAGACAATCTATTAAATTACTATAATCAAGAAAATTCACCGGGAATTGTTGTAAGTCCATATGATTTTGAATTGTTTGGACATTGGTGGTTTGAGGCAATAGGATTTTTAGAGAGAGTTTTAACACAAATAACAGAAGATGAGGAGATTGCCACAACTACTGGAGCGAAGTATTTGGCTTCTTATCCGTCAAGAAGTGAAAAGATAATATCACTACCTGAAGGAAGTTGGGGAGAAGGAAATTTTCATTGGATATGGTTGAATCAAGACACTCAATGGTGTTGGAAATATATTTATGAATGTGAGAAAACATATCTTGAAGTTGTAAAAGAATACAGAGAAAAATACCATAGTGATTTTGATAATATTACAAGAATCATCAATCAAATGGGAAGAGAATTGTTTCTTTTATCTTCATCTGATTGGGAATTCTTAATCTCTACCTGGGGAGCAAGAGACTACGCTGAACATAGAGTAACACTTCATTATGAAAATTTCAAGAAATTAAATCAGTTGTTCAAAGATGCTTGTACTAATCCTCTAACAGATCAACAAATGCAGTTTCTTAAAAAGCTAGAAGAGGAAGACAGTATTGCATATGCAATGAATGTTCAAGAGTGGTTTGTTATTCAAGATTAATTTTCTAACTTTTTCTATTTCTTCTTCTTATTCTTGATTATTGCGAGTTCATATACTTTCTGCCATTGTTTAGCTGATTTTTTCCACGAAAAATCAAGATTCATTATCCGTTTTTGTAATTTCTTCCATTTTTCGGGTTGCTTCTTGAAGAGTGTAACTGCTCTAGTAACTGCTTCTAGAAAATCATCAGCATTGATTCTCTCGAAAACAAAACCATTCCCTTCTTCTTTTTCTTCATCATAATCCAAAACTGTATCTGAAAGGCCACCTGTTTTTCTTACAACTGGAACCGTTCCATAAATCATTGAATAAATCTGATTTAATCCACAAGGTTCGTATCTTGAAGGCATCAGAAAGATGTCTGCTCCTGCTTCTATTTGATGTGCCAATTCATTATCGAAAGCTATGTTAATAGAAACATCATCAGGATGCTTTTTCTCTTTCCTTTTCAGTTTCTCTTCCAAGATTTGTTCTCCTGTTCCTAGCAATACAAACTGAACACCAAGATCCATCATGTCATCGAATTTTTTTAAGACTATATCAAGTCCTTTTTGAGTAGCTAGTCTTGTAATTATCCCAATTAAAGGTTTATCTGATACATCAAGTCCAAGAATTTTTTGTAATAGTACTTTACATTCTTCTTTACCTTTCAAGTTTCTTGAATCATAATTTCTTTTGATGTGAGGATCTGTTTTTGGATTCCAAACAGTCAAATCAACACCATGAACAATTCCATAAAGATCATCACTTCTCTCTTGAATAAAATGCTCTAATCCATATCCAAATTTCTTAGTTTGGATTTCTTCTGCATATTTAGAACTAACAGTTGTTATTATGTCTGAATATCTTATTGCAGCTTTCATGTAGTTAATCTGCTCATAAAAACCAAGATGATCATCATCGAGATAGACATCTGGAATTTCAGCATCTTCGATTGTTTCAAGAGGATATATTCCTTGATAACCAATATTATGAATGGTAAAAACAGATCTTGTTTTACTAAATAGCTTCTTACCCGAATATTCAGTTTTGAGATAAAATGGTAACAAACCTGTATGCCAGTCATTCAAATGAATTATATCAGGTTCAAAACCTAACTGCTCTAGAATGATAAAAACGGATTTTATGAAAGTTAGGAATCTTATCGGACTATCAGAATAATCTTCTCCATCCTCATCAACGTAAATACCATCCCTATACAAGTAAGAGTTTTTAACAAAATATATTGGTACTTCAGATTTAGGAAGATGCGAAGAGTAATATTCGAAAATCTCTGCTTTATTCCCGTAAGTAGCGTATAAATCCTTCATTTCTAGTTTAATGTTGTATTTCTCTAAATCTACAACTTTGTAAAGAGGAGTTATAATAATTATATTGTGTCCAAGATTTTCCATTGCTTTAGGAAATGCCGATGAGACATCTCCTAATCCCCCTGTCTTTGAGAAAGGTGCTACTTCTGCACTTATGAAAGCTATATTCATTTATCTAACCTTTTCTTTGATAATAATTCGTCTATTCTATTTGTAAAGTATTCTGATAAATTAAAAATCACTTGCTTTGACGTTTCAGAAAGCTCTTTACTCATCTTCTTTAATATCATTTTCTGAAAAATCAAACCTGTATGTATGAGTTCTGGACTCCACCATATTTCAGAAGCCCACCAGAATTGACAAGAATAATGCGCTGCTTGGTAATCGTTATACCAATCTCCCTTAGAAATTTGACTTTTAACTTGTTTTAAAAGTTCAAGATGTGAGTGTTGCAATTGATGAACTACATTTAGAGGATCATGCCATAAAGGAAAATATATTCCTTCTTCTAAATCCTGATTTGTAGTACTCCAAGATGAAGATGTGAAGAAATCAACTCTTGTTGAAATCATAAATTCTTTCGTCATTTCTGAAACACGTAACAGCGACATTTTTTTTGTTAAACTAAAGAAGAAGTTATAGTAATCACCATGATGCTCTCCAAAAGCTTCCAAATCCATAGCTAAAACAATGGGAAGGTTGAATTGATTGTATTCCTTGATTATTTCTGAAAGTGTTTTGTTATCATCTCTCTTAAATTCATCAAATGCAATTTTGTTGCTTATTATTTTATTTCTTTTAAGAAGGAAAATACGATTTCTATCATCGACATCATAAACTCCTCCGTAAGTTACGTTTATTGCATTGGTTGGGCATATGATTGTTTCAAATCCCTCTCTTAGAATATATGGAATAATACTCTGAGAGATTGCTAGTTCAGGTGGAAAGAAGACAATTGGCTTTATATCGAATAATCCTTTGATAATCTCATTCTGTTTCCTAATCTGGTAAGTAATATCTTCTTCAGATAATAGTGGAAGAATAGGATGATAAAATGCAGATCCCATTAATTCTATTTGATTGGTTAATATCGCTTTTTCGACCAATTTTATTACTTCTGGATATTCAATGGATAATTTTTCAAGCAAACATCCAGATATATTCAATGATATTTTGACTTCTTTATTTTCTAAAAGTTTTGAGAAAAAAGGGATATAACAATTATTTATTATTCTTTCAAGAATTTCCTTATTTTGAGTAATGGGTTGATAAGCATGCAAAACAAAAACTACAGGTACCTTTTCTAAGTTTTCCATAAAGTCTACCTCAATTATCTGGTATGATACCTTTTTCTTTTAATTTTAGTTTCATAATTTCTGCTACATCTTCAGGGAATACTGTTGCAATACGATATGTTTCCATTATTTCAGCTCCCCCTATTCTTTGTATTGGAATGATATCTAAAAGCATGTGTACACCTGAATTATATCCTATGTTTTCTTGCCTAATGAGGATATTTCGATCTTGTAGAAGATGCATATTTGAATCAGCTAGTTTCACAAATTCATCAAGCGCTATATTTGCTTTAACCAAAGCATCAGCTAAATCAGTTAATTGCTTTTCATCGAGATTAATAAATTGTGATATGTGTTTTTTGGGAATTAATCGTATTTGTCCATCACGTTCAGGTGAAAAAGCTGTTAATACCATCCACTCATCATTTTCATAGACTAATCTTTCTGCAATGTGCAGTTTTTGTCCTATTGGATCTATCGTATCATTCTCTTTCTTGATAATTTCACAAGCTAGACAGAAGTTTGAATCCTTCATCTTTTTCTTATGAAAATCAGGAACGCTAAGGAATCCCAAAGAAACCCAACCATGACTATGTCCTTCATTAGCGTAGATGTATGTCTGAGAATGCAAATGACAAATACTAGCTCCAGCTTCTTCACCGATATTAAAAAAATGCATTGTTGCTAATCTTTCAGTTTTGTATTTGTTCATCAATTCAGTTATACAATTTCTATGTGCGATTTGAGTGGTTTTAAGCAAATCTCTGACTTCTTCTATTGGAACTTCAGAGAAGGTGTCATAATGCTTTGTAAGAAGATGAACAAGTCCGATTCCAACACTTCGGTCTTCAATTTCTTCAATCTTTTTTGTATGCTCATATAATACTCGAGCCATAGGAGTGAAAAGATTAACTATAGAAATAGCAGAAAAATTACTCCAACTTTTCTTCTCTGGAGTTATACTCAATGGGTGATTACAAGTTTCATTACCTTTGGAAAGAACAACGGCAGGGAGTGAACCTTCAACGATTTTGCAGAAGGAATCTTCTTCTGGAATGTGAATATCTTCAGGGAGTTCTTCATTATTCTGGTGTTCAAAAGGTCTCTTCCCTCGCATTGGAGAAAATTGTGTAATATGCCCAATTTTAGTGCCGAACTCATTAATAATTGTTCGAAACGGATCAAATCGTTCTAAGGGCAAGTTCTTAGCGTTCTTATATATCCCCCAATATCCTTCAGGAATGTCCAATCAAGATCACCTTTAACATACACACTGCAAAGTATAGTCTTATTAAAATTGACGGTATGACTCATATAAATTAAAAATCTTGATTATACTTAAATTAGAATCAAATTTTGCTGTTTACATCATCAAATTCTGGTTAAGTTTTGTAATATTCGATTCAGATATTTTCTCTCGTTGTTAAAGAATCTTTTTAAATAAGTATCTGATGAAAACCTCGAAGGAGATATTGAGAGTTTCATGTTAGGAAAAATGCATCAAATACAACCAATTTTATTCAAAGATATGATGCAGAAAAGTGAAAAAAGTATTTATGATGAAAAAGAAAATATCAATGATATCAATGTCTTCCCAATTCCTGATGGTGATACAGGGAATAATATGTATTACACTATTAAAGCTATAGTAAAAGAAGTTAATGAAATTGACGAGGGAAATGGAGATGAAATCTTTCAAGCAATAAGCAAAGGAAGTTTTATGGGAGCTAAAGGAAATTCAGGTATTATATACTCGCAATTCCTAATTGGTGTTGTTGAACATTTAGAAAAAGAAGGATTAGTCACTCCAAAAGCATTCACTGAAGCGCTCAAAGAGGGGACTCAGTTTGCTTATGAATCAGTGTTGAATCCCACAGAAGGAACAATTTTAACTGTAATGAACTGTATTACTCAAAAAGCTGAAGAGCTGATAACCAAAAACCTTGAAATAGATTGGATTGAGTTTATTGATATTCTTGTCCAGACAAGTAGGGTGAGCTTGGCGAATACTAAAGAGATGTTGGATGTTTTGAAAGAAGCTAATGTAGTTGATGCTGGAGCTAAGGGATTTGTTCATATCCTTGAATCTTGGCAAGATGCAATAGTTGAACAATAATCTAAGTTTTTGGAGAGAAGAATATGCTTTTAGTTATTACTGGATCCATAGCTAGTGGAAAAACTACACTTTTAGAAAAACTGATTGAGATTTTAAAAGAAAAATACAAGGTTGGTGGAGTAATAACAATTGGTCGAGAAGAAAAATTCTTTTTGAATGTGAAAACCAAGAAGCAATCAGTTTTTTCAGAGAGTAAAGAGAAAGATGGAGAAACAACTGGAAAATATTTCATATCAAAAAGAGCTTTACAATTTGCTAAAGATGCAATAATAAGTTCCTTGGATTCAGAAATAATTTTCTTAGATGAAATTGGAAGGCTTGAGTATAACAAAAAAGGAATCTATGAACCAACATTTAATCTTTTAAGAAAAATAGAAGATTTGAAACAAAAAATAATCATAGTTGCTGTAAGAGAAGGTATTCAGTCAGAGATATATAATCTGTTCAAAATTAAACCTGATAGAGTTTGGAAAATCACACAGTATCCGCAAGCTGATTTATGGGAAGAAATAATCCACCATATTGAGATGAATTTCAAGAAGAATGAGGGAGGGAGGGCTGTGAGTTAAAGAATATATGTTACTCACAGCCAATTCATATATCCCTCCAACTTATATAAAATCTTCGTTTTTCGATTATCTAAATATAATATAATTTTCCTATACTTGAATAATTCAAGAAGTGTTAATACAGAAAATAATGGATTTTTTAGAAAGCTCTTAATTCCTTTCAGTAAATACCAAGACATTGAGTAAAATTGAAATAATATAGAATTATATCTGCGAATATGAAAAGAAAAGCATCAATAATTTTAATATTGATATTCTTAATTCCATTGTTTTTTAGTTCAACACAAATCATAACAACTGAAGCTGAGCTGGAAAAAATAATAGATTTAGATTCTAACAATCTAAACGAATTTGATGTGGGTGATTTAGCATCTGATTTTAACATCACTGATGTTGATACAAGAGAAGACTACTCTCTTTCTGATTTCGCAGGAAAAGTAGTATTAATTGATCTATGGGCAACTTGGTGTGGCCCTTGTGAAGTAACTATACCTTATATGAGAGATATATGGGACATTCTCCCTCATGATGTTTTCCAAATTATCTCTATTGATGTTGACGAAGAAGAGCCTGATCAAATGGTTTCAGATTTTCGTAATTCCAATGGAATGGATTGGATTGTAGGTATAGACTATGATAGTTACACAGATACGAATTATAGCACTGGGTCTATACCAACATTCTATCTTATCGATCAAATCGGAGAAATCAAATGGAAACATATTGGTTCCCAAGATTTCTGGACTTTGTTCTGGGCAGCTTTAGAAGAAACAGGTATAGATACAGATGCACCTTATTTCAATTCATATGATATATCTATAGATAGTGAGCTTTCTATCTTTGTTCCCACAATAGCAGTAGAAGCAAATATAACTGATTATTTAGGTTTTTCAACGCTTTCAGTAATAATATCAAGTTCAACTGAAGATAAAACAATTCAAATAAACATTGAGAAAACTGGCAACTTCTACATTATGGATAAAACACTAACTTTAGATCCTGAATTCATTTATGGTGAGTCAAATATCGAAGTAAAGATAAAAGCAATAGATCATGTTGGCAATGCAAATACGACGACAGCTGTTAGTTTGCCCGTTACTGCGTATGTTGATGCAGGACCACCAGTGTTGAATTCAATATCAATTTCCTATGAAATAATTGATGAAACAAAATTCAAAGTAACAATTATAGTAGAAATCACTGAAGATTTACTGATTACAACTGCTGTTGCAAAACTTCAAAAAGAAGGAGCTACAGTTAAATCTGAAGCTTTTGAACCTTTAAATGCTACTCATATGAGTATTGAAGCAACAATTCTCAATTCCTTAGCTAATCCTGAAGATCTAGTAGCTGTAATTCATCTGGTAGATGTTGCTGGAAATGAAATTGAGGAGTCCTACAGCGTAGTTCCCGGGAAAACAAGTATAAGCTGGTTTCTACCTTTAATAGCTATAATCTTACCCGTTATTCTTTTGAGATTTCGAAAAAGAAAATAACTTTATTTTCTTTCTTTTCTATTTTTCAAATTGTTTTGTCATAAGAGTTATAAATGCAAAAAGAACTCCTCCCACGTGAATAAGAAACAAGTAAGTATGCTAATAATTTCTTTAGTTATAATTGGTGGTGGAGTTGGGATTTATTTTCTCGTTCAATCCTTCGGAGCCAAGATAACTGAAGCTCCAGACTACCAATTGCAGAGTATAACGGGAGCTAATTTCACCCTATCTTCACTGCTGCCAAAAACAATTATTCTCGATTTTATGAGTATTACTTGTGTTCCTTGTAAAACTATGTACCC
>JAGLRO010000131.1 GCA_023136245.1 Candidatus Heimdallarchaeota archaeon | reverse complement strand
TCCTTAGGAGATTTGCCTTCTGCCGCTTCCTTTAGATGAGCTATCATTTCTGGAGACATTCCACCTGACATCTGATTCATTGGTTGCATCATTTGTTTCATAGGTTGCTCTTCCAGAGATTCAGGTTCTAAATCATCGATTGTTAGTTCAATTTCTTCTAATCCTTGATGTACGTAATATGTATTATATAAATCCGCATATATTCCATCTTGTTCCATTAGCTTATCGTGGGTTCCAACTTCAACCATTTTTCCATTTTCCAGAACCATGATTCTATCTGCATCTCTGATTGTTGATAATCTATGAGCAATTACAAAGGTTGTTCTCCCTTTGAATAGCTCTTTTTGTGCTGATTGAACGAGAGATTCTGTATATGCATCTAATCTACTAGTAGCTTCATCAAGTACTAGAATTCGAGGATCTGCAAGCATTGTTCTAGCAACAGTTATAATCTGTCTTTGTCCAGCAGATAATTTTTTACCACCTTCTACAACTTGAGTATCATAACCTTGCGGAAGAGCTTCAATAAATTCATCAGCATTGATTCTTTTGCTAATTTTGTAAACATCTTCTTCAGTCGCTTTTGGCGCACCATAGAGTATATTTTCCATAACTGTTCCTGTGAATAGGAATGGTTCTTGTGTGACTAAACCAATTGTTTTCCTCAGAGATGATTGAGTAACTTCTCGAATATTTTGATCACTGATTAATATTTCTCCTTCATTAACATCATAGAACCTTGTTAGTAAAGAAGAGAATAATGTAGTTTTTCCTGCTCCAGTATGACCGACAACTGCAACCATTTCTCCTGGCCTAGCAGTGAAATTAATATTTTGCAGCACATAATTGTCTTTTTCATATGCAAAACTAACATTTTTGAAATGAACACTGTCATCTATTAATTTAAGTTCTTTCGCGTGAGGTTGATCCGCAACTGCAAGCTTTGCTTCAAAAATATCAAGTACTCTATCCATAGCTCCTAAAGCTGATTCAAGCTGTGGAAACATCATTGAGAGCATGACCATCGGGAATAAGAACGATTGCGATAATTGAATAGCTACATAGATATTTCCAATACTAATTGATGCAGATTGATTAATCCATCCACTGATGTAAATGATTGCTATAAACAAGCCATAACTTAGTGCAGACATAGTTGGAAAAACAAACATCATTAGCATTCCAAATTGTCTTGAATATCTGTAATGTTTTTGATTCAATTCTCTTAGTTCTACAGCTAGTTCTTCTTCTCTATTGAAAGACTTTGCAACAGCTATACCTTCCAAACCTTCAGCCATCTTTCCAGAAACAAAACCGAAAGCTCTCCTTACACGAAGAACTATTTTTCTTGCAAAGAAGCTTAATAATCTTGCTACAAGGAAGGCAATTGGAATTGCTCCAAGACTGATTAATCCAATCATCCAATTTGTAACTAGTAATACAGTTAATGAACCAATAACTAACAATAATTGGGAAACAATAGAAGTAGATAATTGCAGACCTGTAGCTAGTTCTCCAGTATCAGCAGTTACTCTAGCAGTTATGTTACCTGATTGCTCGTTTTTCAGATACGACATATCAGAATAACTTAGTTTCTCATAAAGATCAGCTCTAACTTCATGCAACATTTTTGAATTCATTTTTGCCATTATTCTAGTTGAAAAGGATCTAATAACCCAGCCTAGAGCAGTTAGAGCTAGAAAGATTATACTTAAGGGAAGTAAAAAAGAGCTTCCAGAAGATCCTGTAGCGATATTGTCTATTCCTCTTCCAATAATAATCGGATTGATTATTGAGAGAACTGAAAATAGTATTGACAGAGAAGCAACTACGATGATAGGTTTCACATATATTCGAATATACTTCCATAAACTTCCAAGAAGAATCTTAGTTGACCTTGCTCGTTCATGTTTCTCTGCTGCGAATCTACCAGGTCCTCTATGTCCGTGGCCCATTAATTATGCCCTCCTTCTGAATTTTCTATTCGATCACTCGCTCCTACTCCATTGGCCATAGGTAGGTGTTGACACATAAATTGATAATCAGAACATCTCTGTATAAGTTCTTCATGTTTTCCAATATCAACGATTTCTCCTTTTTTCATTAAAATAATCATATCAGCAGCTACAAGTGTAGTCAACCTTTGAGTTACAACTATACTTGTCCTGTCTTTCATCAATTCTTCCATAGCAAATCTTAATCGAAGTTCAGTTTTGATATCAACTGAACTTGTACTATCGTCTAAAAGAAGCAATTTCGGATTTGATAACAAAGCTCTTGCAATAGCAACTCGCTGTCTTTGACCTCCAGATAAAGTCACACCTCTTTCTCCTATTACTGTTTCATATTTTTCTGGTAACGATTCAATAAATTGAGCTATTTGCGCACTTTCAGCAGCTCCTTTTATTTCTTCATCTGTAGCATCAGGTTTTGCAAAAGCTATATTTGCTCTAAGAGTATCTGAGAAGAGAAAGATATCTTGTTCCACCATAGTTACGTTTGATCTAACATATCTAGTATGCATTGAATCAACCGTTGCTCCATCAATATCTATTATCCCGTCTGATGGATCATACAATCGTAGAAGGAGTTTGAGAATTGTAGATTTACCAGAACCAGGACCTCCAATTAATGCAACTCTAGCACCTGAAGGTATAGTGAATGATACATCTTTGAGTACTAGTTTTTCTGTTCCTGGATAAGCAAAATTGACATTGTTGAATTTCACTGCATTATCCCATTCTGCTTCAATTGGTTCATCGGGTTGTGTTAATGGATCTGCAAAATCCATAACGTTCCACAAACGTTTTGCATTCTGGACGCCAGCTTGAAGGAAAATTAAATGTGATGGTATCATAAAGTGTGCTCTATTTAGATTAAGAAGAAGTCCAACTATAGATATCATAACACCAACATTGAGATACCTACCATTAATTACACTGAAAAGACCGTAACCAAATGCCACAGCTGTAACAATAATTGTGATTAACGTTGGCCAATAAAAGGCACTTAAGTAACCTTCTCTTTTCATATCTCCTGCATATTCATTGCTTTTATCGTTGAATTTTTGAATCTCCTTATCATGATTATCAAAAGAGCGAACTACATCTATTCCTCTGAACATTTCTTGTGATATTGCGGATAAATCTGCTAAATCTGTTGCAAGTTTTCTTCTAATTGGACCAACTCTAGCTGCATATAACCAAGCTACAATAAAATAAACCACAAATGCTCCTGCTATTGTAGCTCCAATTACCCAATCATATTGCCAGATCAACGCTGAGGTTACTATAATTGTGAAAAATGAATTCACTAGGTTACGTAAAGATGGATGAAATGCCATTCTAATCTGGTTGATTTCATTCATACCCATCGACAGAATAACACCGGAATCATTGACATCAAAAAATGCCATAGAGTGCTCTTGTATAACTTCATAAAATTCTTGTCGCATATCCCTCTGAACTCTAAAAGAAGTATCAGCCCAGATGTATATACTTGAACCAAGACCGATGAATGTAATAACCACATAAATTATCATCCAATTAATAATACTGATGAAGTCAGCAGAGAAGATAGAAACACTAGCTAGTATGTTTCGTTGTATTATGCCAATTACATCACCGATGAGTGCTATTGCTTTTGTAGATGCATAGGTACTTGCTGCCATTAATATCGTTCCAAAAAGATATCTTAATGGAAACCTCAAAAAAGCTGACCAGAACCAGCGATTAGCTGATTTATATTTGCTCAAGATTTCCTGCTGGATATCTTCATCATAATTTAATTTAATTTCTCTTTCACCAGTAGCTGTAACCATCTAATCAAGCCCCTCTATAATTGTAGTTAGTTGTTGTTTATGTTCTTCTAATTTTGATTTCAAATATGATTTCACCATCTTCCTTTCCTCATCAGATTCCAAATTCTCTAAATGCTTCTCTATCATTTCAGGATGTCTTATGAGAACATTAAGTCGTGGCATAGCAATTCCTTGTTCCATCATCATTCTAACAAAAGGTCGTCCATGATGCTTTTCTGAGTGTTTTCCCTTTAAGATGATTATCTTCTTTTTAGCTTCAGGAGATAAATCCTCAGTTAACTTGTGGAATAATTTTCTGAATGGAAGGAATCTAGCAGATAGAAATCCACCTTTTCCGAAGAAAGCATGTTCTCCCTCTGATTCAAACATGAATGAAGTTATATCCATTAAAGAAGCCATTATTCTTGTTAGTGTTTGCTTTCCTAAATCTGTTATAACATAGATTTTCTTCAATCTTCCTTCCTCTGTTTTTTCTTCTTTTACAAACTCAATCATACTATTCTTTTCAAGTGATTCAATAGCAGGATAAATACCACTTATATTACTCCAAATTGTGGTAATATTTTTCATCTCTGAAATAGTTTCTTCTATTGCAAGAATAATCTCTTCCAAGAATTGCATATCCTTTTTTGAAACTTCAGAGTTCTCTTGTTCTAATATCTTCTGAAAACGTAAATTATGCTTAAAAATCGGACAATCCTCAAATGATTTTACTAGAGATTCTTCTAGTTTCTTATATTCACTAGAATTGAATTCATGTTTTGTTTTTAAATTCTTGAGATCATTGAGAACATCTAAATGATTTTGGAGAAATTTCAATCCTTTATGTCGTTTTTCAAATAATATCTCAGAAGCTTTAGATCGAATCTCATACGCATGAGATCCTTTAGGAGAACGAGCTAAATGTATCAAAATCGCTATCTCTCCTAATTTTCTAACAAGCTTCTCTTCGTATTTGCTTATAATTTTACTTTCATTGTTTTCCATATTATTACCTCGTCTTCCTACATTCGAGGGTGAATGCAAATATCATCATATATTATAATTTCATAATATTCAGAATTGTGAATATTAATAAATCTTACCATAT
>JAGLRO010000130.1 GCA_023136245.1 Candidatus Heimdallarchaeota archaeon | reverse complement strand
GAAAACTCGGTTCAATCGATTAGTAGATTTTCTGAATTTAGCGCCCCCTTTCTGATGTCTAGCAACTATTGATTTTTCACTCAATTTGAATTTTTCACTCATGTAAATTCTTCCTATTGAATTATCCTTTTGACTATTTCTTCAGGATTTTTAACAAACATTTCCTCAAACATAGATTCAGGTATTCCAGCTCCTAAAGCAGTTTTTTCTCTCAACTTTTGGTTAGAAAATCTCGAGGGTAATAGTATCAAGTCCACTCACGATTAATCTTCTTATATGTTCAGCAGGAATCAAATCAACTTCTGACAATAATGTGTGAGTGTGGAAATCTGAAAGCTTCATTAAAGCATCATAAAATTATTTCTTTATGAAATTTGTGTTAAAAATTGAAAAATATATTTCTTTGTTATTTGATTTCATCATTAGTGTTATGTTTCTTTTTCCATTTATGGAGAAGTATTGGAAAGAATATAATGAAAAGAATACTCCAAATAATATAACCGGCGAAACCTCCTCTAGCGACATCAAATGCAAAGAGAAATGCAATAAGGATAATAGTTTCAGCTACAACTAAACTAACGAAAGTTGCGCGAATATTTATTGATTCAAATAAGTTCCTCATTAGACTCTCCGACAAAAATAAATCTCATAAACCCTTATAACTCTTTTTAAGATGACGTTTTACGCTCATAAAATATAAAAAAGAAGAGAATTAGCTGATTAATTCCTCTAATTCATCTATTTTTCTAGAAAGATAATCTATTCCTTTGTGCCAAAAAGTGGAATCTTTGAGGTCTATGCCCATTCTAGCAAGCATTTCAGTGGGAGTCATTGATCTTCCTACAGAAAGCAAATCAATGAACTTTGGGATAAATTCTTCCTTTTGTTCAAGATAGAGTTGGTATAGTGCTATTACCAATAGGTTAGACAAATTGTAAGCATATACATAGAAAGGTACATCAATGAAATGAGGAACAACAAAACAGAAGCTCTCATAATCTTCCTTAATATTTGAGATTGAATTTCCAAACATCAATTCCATTTCTTTTGAGAAAGACTCTTTGAAATCATTTGTTGTTGGTAATTTCTCCTTAATCATATCATGAATATTTGTCTCATATCTATAGAATGCGTTTTGTCTGTGAGATGTTGAGAAATTTCCTTCAATGTGATTTGCTAATAATGCTATTTTATCCTCTTTACTCAGATCTTGTTTAATCAGGAAATCGAAGGTTACGATTTCATCAAACACTGAAGCAATCTCTGCAACTGGAAGTGAGGATCCAATGTTTGTAAAAGTCTGTTTTTGTTGAATTAAATAATGATGAATCGCATGCCCCAATTCATGAGCTAGTGTAAGAACAGAATCAACAGTTCCGGTGAAGTTTACAAAAACATAAGGATACTCATTCATTTTTCCATAGCTACAAAATGCTCCTCCAACTTTTCCTTTTCTTGGAGTAACATCAATATGCTCTTGCTCAACCATTTTTTCAGCAATCTCTCTGAACTTGGGAGTGAAATTCTGATTTGATTCCTTAATTAGCTCTATAGCTTCATCATAAGTGTATTTCTTTGATACTTCACCCACTGGAGCATACATATCTGACATTCTTAATT
>JAGLRO010000013.1 GCA_023136245.1 Candidatus Heimdallarchaeota archaeon | reverse complement strand
CTAAAAGATTAGTTAGATGTTCAGATGATAAGATGGTAGGGGGAGTAAGTTCTGGTTTAGCTCGATATTCGAATATGGATGTTGGTTTAATGAGGTTACTTACAGTTCTCAGTTTTCTTATCACTGGTTCTACTACTTTCTGGGCTTATATAATAATGTGGATAATTTTACCTGAGGAACCTTGTGGTCCACCTCCCCAATAAACTAGTATAAAGGAGAAACTCACTCCTCATTCTTTTTCTGAAAGAAATCTTCTAATTTGGATTCTTTAGGACGTTTTATAATAGGAAATATAGTTTCCCAATGAATTATTCTTGATTCCAATTTATTTTCATCAAGATATTCAATTACTTTCTTAGGAAAGTCAGGTGCAATAAGAATACCCTTAACATCTTTTTTCTCCTTGGCTTGAAAATATTCAATGTATCGTTTTAATTGATGAGCATCTTGAGGTGTTGCATTTCTTTTCTTAACTTCTATGATTACTTCTTCTTGATTACTAATACCTCTAATATCAACAGGACCAACATCAGTTGAGTATTCAGTTTTTAGAACTTTGAAACCTGGTTCAATAAGATCAGGATTAGCAACTAGATATCGGACAAGATCGCTTTCATCTCCGTAAATCGTCAATTCAGATTCATCATGTGCATGCCAAGATGCGATGAAATTTAGACTAGTAAAAATTATACTCAATGTTTCGTTTGTTTTTGTTCTTCTTGTAAACATTTCAAGATAGGAATTATTTATTTTAAATTCAATTGGACCAGCTTTTGGTTTTTGCCAGTTTAATGGTTTCACACCTTGAGGACTATGAAGGACAATTGATGAATCTTTTTTGATAATCAAAATACGATCCCCATTTTCTAATTTGGATTTGATTCTTCCATCAAAGATTGCGTTATTTCTACCCGCAATGATAATCATCTTTTCTCCTATAGTTGCATTCAATTTTTGAACAGCAGATTGTATAGGAGAAACTGGGATGATTTCGAAATTTGATATGTTCATTTTTTGTCCTCAATCAACGATTGTCAAGATATTATTAAGCTAGTTTTTATAATTGTATTGTTTTTCATGAAGATATTACATAAAATCTTTAAAAGGAAAGATATTTGATGATTATAGCAGTATAATCAAGAAAATTAAAGTGGTTTCAATGTCAGAAGTTTCTTTCATAATGCTTTACATTCAATTTTCAGTTGTTATCGGATGTTTATTAGTTGGTTCAGTACTTGATCTAATAAAAAGAGAAGTATCGGATATTCCTTGGATAATAATGGCTTTGGTTGGTTTTGTTACAACGATTGTATTTGTGATATATACAGAGAATCGGAGAGGAGACGGCATTCTTATTGGAGTAAATTTCGTGATTGGTGTAGCAATAGGTTTTCTGTTATTTTATACAGGAGTTATGGGAGGAGCTGATGCAAAAGCAATTATGGCATTATCACTTAATACTGCTGTCTATCCTTTTCCATTTGAATTAGTCAGTCTTGATGTCTATGATTTTATTCCAAGTATATTTAACATCTTTTTCAATTGGTTGTTAGTAATGGTTATTATCTACCCACTTCCTCTGCTGGCTTATAATATATTTAAAAGAGCAAGAGGTAATTTACTTTTCGATGAAACTAATGCGAATTTTGCAAGTAAAATTCTGATGCTAATCTCAGGATACCAGCTCCCAGTAGAAAAAGCTAAGGAAAGAGTAGATATAGTCTATTCTGAGGTTTATGATGAAGAGGAACAACAATGGGATATTAAACATTTTATTCAAGTTTCTGAATTAGAAGAAGAGGAGCGATACAAGAAAGAAATTGAGGATAAGATTAAAAAGACAAAACGAGAAAAGATTTGGATTAAAGTACTCCCTCCAGGTATTGTTTTTCTTTTGATTGGATATGTCATAAATATCTTTATTGGGAATATCTTCTTTATGATTTATCATTTTGCTTTTTAGTCCTAAGAAATGTAAGAAGGAAATCCATTTATAGAATAATCGATAGATTTTAATCTGGTAATAATGGATCCTAAAGAATTAGCAAAATTGTCTTTAGAACTGATTCAAGATAACAGAATTGATGAGATAATTCCTCTAATTGTTGACCAGTTCCAAGAAGACAAAGATAAATTGAAGGCACTTATTCAAACACAGATTCAGATGAAGGAAATTGGTGGAGGATACCCACCTGTTGGAAAACAAATTAGGACAATAAAGGAGATCATTACTTTCACTGAGATAGCAACAAAATTTGCACTTGAAAAGGACAATAAATTGTCCGCAGGAATACTATATCATAATCTTGCTTCTTTCTGTTTTCCGAATATGGATGAAGGTGTTGATGAAAAATTAATCCAACCAGGTTTTGAAGCTGCTGTAAAAGATTTTGAGATAAGAATAGAGATTGGAGAAAAAAATCCCTTGCTTTGGGCAAAATGGTTAATTGGAGTGATTGAATTTATCAAAGGGGACGTAAAAAACAGTATTAATACATTAGAAAAAACTGCAAAATTAGCTAAAGAGGAACCTGTAAATTTTGGTATTGAAGCTTGGAGTGAAATGATGATAGTTAAATTCAAACTCAAATCTGGGTTATTGAAGAAAAAACAAGCATTGAAAAAAATAGAAGAAATCAAGCTCATTCTTGAGAAAGAAGAAGATAACTATGGTTTAAACTCGCTAGAAGAAATTAGGAAAAAATATCTAGAGGTATAGAAATGGAAAAAATTATCTACAACCACCTATTTAGAACTTCTTCAGCACCTTGTAATAAATCAATTAACATTTTCTTATCTTCTTGATCTTTTGATTTAGAAGCACTATTTTCTAACCATTTTGCAAGTGTTTCACTCAATTTTTCTTCTAATTCTTGTATTATCCCGAATTTGATATCATAACTCATATGTTATACCACCTGAGGTTTCAGTAATGAACATTCTACGCTAATAGCAATTACTCTTATGATAAAATACTAGAAATCAATATATTTACTTGTAATTCCCAGCTAGTATCCATGTATCTATGTAGGATATTTAATTTTCCTTTTACTATAAAAACGCAGGAAATTTCTAGCAATTATACAAATCTGAAATTTCATTTTTCTCAACATACAAGTGAAATATCTCTTTTCAACAAAAGCCTATTACAAAAATCTTTTATCTAAGTCTTTTTTGGATACGTTGTCTATTATGTACGATAGTGACCCCATTGATACAAGTAAAAAAAATATGGAAGAGATTACTTTATCTGAATTTCAAGAAAGCGAAGACGTAGAAGATGTCAAGACAGTAAGTGTTGCAATTCTCATCTCTTCAATTGGTGTTGGAGTTTTTATAGCATCTATCGATGGTACAATAACTAATGTTTCTTTACCTGTAATTGCTAATGATTTGGGAGTAGAACAAAACACTGCACAATGGGTAATTCTAGCCTATCTCCTAACTTTAATTGGTTTTACTGCAATTGCTGGGGATTTGGGCGATAGATTTGGTAATAAACTCATATTACAAATTGGTTCAGCTGTATTCACATTGGGATCTCTTCTCTGTGCATTGTCACCGACACTAGTATGGCTAACCTTAGCAAGGATATTACAAGCTTTAGGTGCTTGCGGAGGGTTCGCTAATGGAACAGCAATTATCACGAGATTTACGACGAGAGAGAATAGAGGAGCTGCATTGGGACTGAATGCTCTAATTCTAGCATCAGGTTTGATTGTAGGACCAATCCTAGGTGGTCTTTTAACAGATAGATTTGGTTGGCCCAGCATTTTTTACATAAATGTACCCTTAGGGATAATTGCAATTACATATGTTCAATTAGCAATTCCAAAAACACCTCCAGTGGAAGAAAATCGAAGAGAAGCTGATGTGATAGGATCTGTCACTTTCATGTTATTTTTGTTAATGCTTGTTTTTAGCTTAACTATTTTTGTGGATCAGAATTTACCAAATTCAAACATGTGGGGAGGATTGGGTCTAGCTTTCAGTTTTCTAATGTTTGTTTCATTTTTCTTCTGGGAAAGGAAAGCTACGAAACCTGCTATTGATTTAAAGATGTTTAAAAACCGGAGATTCGCTTTCGGAATCTTCGCGGCAGTTTTCGCTTTTCAAGGTTTGAATGTTATTTTCTATCAACTTCCCTTCTTTTTGAGAGAAATGCAAGGATTGGATATCATAAAAATAGGTATCATAATTTTGGGTGCTGCTCTTTCAATGGCAATTGTAGGGCCACTTTCCGGAAAACTATCAGATAGAATTGATCCAAGATACTTAACTACGATCGGAATGTTAGGAATTGCAATCGATTTAATGTTAATATCCATTTTTCTTAATGAAACAACACCCTACTGGTTCTTCATTCTTTTAGCGATTATTCTAGGGATGTCGTTAGGTGCTTTTCTGTCACCCAATTCTAATTCGATAATGTCAGCTGCACCTAAGGAGAAATTAGGTGTAGCTAGTAGTCTGATGAATTTATCAACTCAAATAGGATTTAGTATAGGAACAGCTCTATCAACAGCTATATTTATAGCTTTAAGAAACTCTTTTGCCAAATCGAATGGATTACCAGCGAAAGACCCTGTAAATTACATTCCTGCAATGAAAATAATGTTTGCTATCTTTGTAGGTGTAGGAATTGTTGCAGTATTGATATCCTACTTGAGAGGACCAGAGGAGAGAGAAACTACAAGCTGAAGAAGCAAAAAATGGCAGCCCCAGGGAGAAATTCAGCAAAAAAACACTCAGTTTCCATGCTTTTGAACTCCCGTCATAGGATTTCTCTATTATAGGAAATTTCAGAGCCCTACATGATTGACCGCTACACTATGGGGCTTCTTTTTCTACACTTTTCTTATTAATTCATCTTTTTAACTTTTCTTTCGTTACTCTTTACCCATAAATCAGATTGAAAATGAGCTTTTAGTCATCTTCATCTATTACTCTTTGTAAGTAAATTTCACAATCCTTGCAAACCAAAAAATCGTATGATTCCTTATCTTTGTAAAAGACTGTATAATTCATTAGTTCATTACATTTCCCGCATTTAATGTCTGATTTTTCTTCTGAAACGAATAATAATTCCTTCACATCAATTTTGGGGGTTACATAACGTGACATTTTCATTACACACTTTTGATATAACTTATTTCTTAAATAAATAATGTCAAATACATTAATATATGTTTTTTTTTTGGATAAAAAAGATAATTATTAACTCCGAATAATATCAACCAATTTTTATTGTTTCTGGGAAATAGATATAAATGAGTCAGAAAACTCCCTAACGATTATGATAGCAGATATCTATAAGATTAGATTTATTTTACCAAACATTGGTGAATCTGAAGGCGAATTGATCCGAATAAGAGGACCTCATTTAACTGAATTAATCAATCGAAATCTTCCTATTAACTCACGTGGTTTGAAAAGGGAAGACTTATTCTTTATTCCAATAGATGTCCTTTATGCTGTTGAGAAACCAACAAATGCAGGAAAGAGAGGAGATTTAATTTTTGAACCAAAAGCAAAAGCACTGATAATCTTGTTAGCAGAGAAAAAATTCGATACCAAAGTTGCTAATATTGGATCTATGACAAATAATCTTGAAATATACGATAAGCTAAAAATGTCATCTGGAGTCAGAATTGAAAAGGTTATTGAATAATTTACCAATTTCTTTTGATGAAATACGCTTCTCAATTTTCTTATAGTGAACAATATTTTTATAAATAGATTATTCGTCATTTAGTCGAGAGCCAAATTTAGGGATCAAAATGAGTACACGAGGAAATTTCGGAGATGCAATCAGATTAATAAGGAAGGATTATGCTAAAACTGAATCCAGTGATAAGTTGTTAGATTTAATTTCGATTGTTGGTACAATTTTATTCATAGCATCATTCTTAGCAGTTTTCATTACAGAAAAATTCAATGTTGTAAATATAGTCTTTATGCTTTATCCGTTAGGGATAGCAGGCGTTTCAGCAGCTTTTAGGATGAAAAAACGCGATAAGCCTGAAGAAAATGAAAAATTACTCCGAGATTGGATTTTGATTATGGGAACTTTTACTGGAATAGCTATTCTTATTATCATTTTAGGATATGTTTTTGCTTAGATAGTTTGAAAGTTCAGCAATTTTTTTATATCGCTCATCAATTATTTAATGTAATGACTCATGAAACCTACAAAATCTATTCAAGAGTTTTGAAATTTGGACAGCGAATAGGTTTAAGAAGACTAGTAGAAAGCATTGTTTTTGGCATATCAGTTTTTTCGATTACTTTGGTTTATTTCTTTGTAATTTCTAGACCTGAGGATTCTATTTTCTCCTTTTCACCAGTTGGTAAATATATTTTCTTTCCTTTAGGTATCTTAGCTGAAATCGTGCTCATCCTAAGTTATATAGAAAATCACTATCATTTAGATATCTTTGGTGAGAATACCAATAGATTATTTGGAATTATAAGCGTAGCTTCAGTTATTGTTATTGTTCTTTACTCAGCAATTCCATCTTTGTATGCATTGAGAGTAATTAATGGAAGAAGTCTTTCACTACTTGTTCTTTTCTTTTTAATTAATGTTATTGAAACAGGATATTTCCTATATTCGTTACCAAAAGTAGATAAAACTGAAACTTTTGGTCTTGAATTTCAGTTTTCAAGATTAGAAAAGAAATTAGTCACTAAAAGATTAAATGAGTTACCAATCGAAAAAGCAATCACAAAAGGCATTAATGCCTTAAAGAAAAGAGTAAATGCTGAAGGTTTCTGGGGAGAACTCAACCCGTTATATGAGACTGCATGTGTTTTAGAACTCTTCCATAATATGGGGTATAATCCAGATACTGAGTGGACAATTCCTACACCTGAAGGAAAACAAACTTACACTCTTGGTAAAACTATCGATAGTGTAAAAGCAATAATCGAAACAACCGAAACAATCGAAACTTCATTCGAACAATTCTACATCCTTTATGCACTTAGTCTCTTTGTTCCCACAATTTTGGATGCTAGAAAGCAGGAAATAGAAGAGTTTCATGATTCAATCTTCGAGGAAACAGAATGGGATTTCATCAATAAATTAAACCGTTTTACTCCCAATTTAAGATCCAGAACTACTCCTCTCCATCTAATAATGAGTTATGTTGGTGATGTTTCAGGCAATATTAAACTGCTAGATAGATTATCTTCGTTGTTCACTTCTACCATTGACATTGTTATCAAAAGAGGATACGCAAGATTTTCTACATCTCAAACAGGAAAAACTCCAATTGAAATGTTTTCTAGATTAATGCTGATTCTTCACGATATTAGAAGAGCTCCCACAAAAAGACAACAATTCACACAAGCAATAGGCGGAACACAATTCCTTGAAGGATCATGGGCTGGCAATATTGGAACAACTGGTTATGTTCTCCAAGCACTCATTCCAAGTGAAAACGCAGATTCTTTACTACTTAAAAAGGGTGCTTTATATCTAGCAGCAATTCAAGATAAGGAAGGATTGTGGGCTGCAAGTATAGAAGAAACAATAATCGCTTTAACAGCTCTGTTAGCATTAAAGAAAATGGCAGAACAAGAAGTAGTTGGCTAGAAAGATAACATCTGTCTGTTATTGGATTACGTTTATATTATGTATAGAAATTGTAGGATATAATGAATGAGCTATCGAAGAAGAATGTATATATTGCTTGCTCAATGATAAAATCAAAGAAAATTGATTTCTCGCTCCTTGATTTGATTAAAAACTGGGCAGAATTGCAGAAATACAGTACATTTGTTCCAGTAAAAATGGCTGAGGGCTCTCCAGTAATAGTTTTTGAAAGAGATATGAGTTGGCTGAAAGGTTCAAGTGTAATTGTTGCAGATGTTAATGAACCAAGTCACGGTGTGGGGATGGAAATAATGTACGCATACAATCATGATATTCCAGTAGTGTGTTTATTAGATGAGAAGAATAAACCATTATCAAGAATGGTAGAAGGAAGTCCTCATATTCTACTTGTTAGTTATGAAGAAGAAAAAGATCTAGAAAAACAGTTGGGGAATCTGAAATTAGAAGAAATGAAAGTTAACTATTGTGAAAGCTGTTATGAAAAAACAATTCACATAAAGAAAGTCTGTACTAAATGCGAAAAAAATTGAGCTAATAACTATAAAGAGAGCTCATAAATCACTTTCAATACGAATTTCATTTACTCGGTCTATATGTTTCCTATAATCCCCTATACAATATTCTAAAACATCATTAAAATCAACATAAATCCTGTATGATTTCTCAAAGAATTTAATTGTATTATGTATATCTTTTTTTAGAATTTCGTAAGCTTCTGACAATCTTATACTTTTAGATCCATATGTTACATTTTCTGATAAAAGAAAATGTTCAGATTGCAGAAAATCTATAACGTATATTTTTTCATTATGGTACAATAAATTGTGCTCACTAAAATCTCCATGTACATAATGTACATTTGTAAACATATCTCG
>JAGLRO010000129.1 GCA_023136245.1 Candidatus Heimdallarchaeota archaeon | reverse complement strand
ATGTGGAAATGGGATTATTGTAATTAAAGAATGAAATTTATTTTCTATTAAGTGGTAAATATTTCTCAACTGGTAAAAATCTTGTAAGTACATTAAATTTCTCAGCATAATTTACCCCACAACGAAGACCATCTGCGTGTTTCATAGTACTAATCCAATCATTTACTCTTTGCCATTGATAGAAATCCCCATATAATTCGGCAACCTCTTTCACTTTCTCAAAATTATCGCTAATATCGACGTATATCGCAGGTAATGAAGAAATATCTTCATAATACAAAAACATAGGAATATGAGTTGGAGGTCGATGAGGTGCCATAGGTTCTGTTATTCGTGGAATTCTTGCATATGTTAAAGCATCATAAATGATTTGAGCTGTACCACGATGATCTGGATGACGTGTATTCATGGACCATGTAATTACCGCATCTGGTTTTGTTTCTGCTATCACTTTTGTCATTTTAAGAGCATTATCTCGAGTAGATCTTACATAAGTATCTCCATAATCTAAGAAGAAAGTTTCACAACCAACTATCTCCCCAACTTTTTTTCCTTGCTCTTCTCGGATATTCTTCACCTCTTCGAATTCCATACCATTAAAATGAGAAGCTAACTCACCACTAGTTGTCCAAGCAAGAACTACACGGTCTCCTTTATCAACATGATTGCAAAGACTACCTATGCAAGCAATTTCATCATCAGGATGTGCAAAGCAAGCGAATATTGTCTGTTTATCTTCAGTCATAAATCAGCTATAGTTAGTTTGAATTTTAATTTTGTGTTTTAATAAATAAAAATGCAGATTTTATGTATTCAATTTCCATAAATACTATAAATAGCGAAATCTTTCTTAAATAAAAGAAGGATATGAATATAGAGGCTACCTTGATGTATGAAGAAAACAAGAAGCAAAGAATCGCAAGAATCATTGAATTACCAATACCAATAGAGTTCTTCGATATGCTTGAAGATTTAAGTTCTCTTTATAATAATCAAGAAAAGGCTATTCTAGAAGCGATTAAAGCTCATCACAAAGAGAAATTTGGAACACTCGATGAATTTAAGTTCGTTTTTACACCAACAATTACGAAATCAATTCATTCAGTATCTCAAATGAATACACCAGTAACCGATGGTAAGTTAGCAAAGATTAGAGAAAACAGTGAGAAATTTGAAGAGAAAACTCAGAAAAATCTGGAGAAAGTTGACAGTCTACTGGAAAAATTAAGTGATTTAGCATCTTTGAAAGAGCTTAAGGAAGAGATTTCTTCTGTTAAAACAATGATTCAAGGCATACAAACAACTGGTATAACAAGTTCAAGAACAAGAGCTGATTTATCCTCTTTAGATGTCAGTATAGTTGATTCATCAGATTTTCCATTGACACCACCTGAGAGACCATCACTGGAATCCGTTCTTGATAGTATGCTTCTTTTTGACGGTGAGGATGATGATGAAATCAATAATGATGAAGAAAGAAATGAATCTCAAGAAGATAACTGAAATTTTATTCTGAGATAATGCAGTTTGCTATGAAGATTTTTTCACTAATAATTCAGCAATTCTGGTGAATGCTTCATCAACATGATTACCAGTAAGAGCACTTGTTCGAATCAAATATTCACTTTTTATACGAATATTTGTTTCCTCACATTCTTTACTGGAAACAGCTATTTCCTTCTTTAAATCCTCCTTATTACCTACAAGAATTCTAACAACATCTGAACCACAGTTTTCAGTAAACTCTTTGTTCCATTTTTGAGCCCCCTTCAGTGTAGCAGAACGAGTTAAATCAAATACTAATAGAGCAGCTCTAGCACCCTTATAGAATGTGTGACGAATAAAACGAAATCTTTCCTGTCCTGCTAAGTCCCAAATAGAAAGCGCAACTTTGGTACCATTTTTTAGATCAACATGTTTTTCTGAAGGTTCCATTCCAATTGTCATTAAGTACGATTTATCAAATCGATCATGAACAAATCTTTGCACAAGACTTGTTTTACCGACTGCTGCATCCCCCAATAGTAGGATCTTAAAATTATAATCAGGTTGTCTACTCATTCTTCTCCTCTTCTAGTATTGTTAACATTTTATTTAACTCTTCTTTAAGACTCTCCAAGTAGAATTTCTGGAAATTGTCCTTAGCTCTATCAACAGTAGACAAAGAAATACACAAATCTTTCACATTCTCATAATTTTCATTTTCTCCAATTTTTGGACTGTATTTTTCAATCTTTTTTAGAGCTTTCTTAGCAATATTGGAAGTTGTTTTTTTATCTAAGTTACCTTTTTCAAGTGCTTCAATTACCTTTATCATCCAAGTAGTTGGAGTTTTTAGATTATTAATTTTATCAGGGGTTTGAGGACTATTCATTACATATAATGCAAAGATTCAATCTTTAATATATATTTTGATGAAAAAGAAGAGAATATATACGAGTAATAGTACTGTTAACAGATTCTGTAAATTTATAAGATTTGATTAAAAATGAAAGAAGAAGAGATGATTTTTGATTATAAACTAACTTTAGAGGACATTCTTAAAATAGTAGGAGACTGGTTCTCAGCTAAAAGAATACATTATATTGATGAGATGTTTGAGGATTACTTTGAGCATGTCAAAGATGGGTGTATGAAAACTAGTGGAATGCAAGAGTATATCTCAGATAAGTCAAGTGAAATTATTTGGATTTGGTTAAGTATATATCATAGGAAGAAAAGAGGATCGTATAAGGAAGTTAAAGAAGAAAAGGAAGAATTAATCCCAGAATGGTTTCTTAAAGGAAGGTACGATGAACTAGAAAACTTACTAAAATCTAAATATTTTAGCTACTCTTACGATAAGTATGATATCGAGTATGATAGTTTTCTGAGAGAATTTTCAGTTACACTTAGGCTGAAAAAAGAAATGGATGAGATAGCTTTTAAAATATTAATTAGTGATGTAAAAGCGTATTTGGATAATCATTTAACATTACTGAGTTGTAAGGAAGGAAAAATAATTGAATCAAAAATTATTGAATTTTGTTTTAAGATTAATTGGTGAAAGAGAAAAGAGAAAAATGTAGAAAAAGAAAAAGAAAACAGAAAAGAGGGAAAGTCCCTCTCACTCCCAGAAATAAGCGTTAAGCTTCTTGACTAACTTTTACTTTCTCATCGACTAGAAAGTCGAAATTATCACGAATAGCGGGATCGAGAAAATAAAAAACAGATCTCATGTCACTTAGATTGGACATTTTCTTAAGGATACCTTTTTCAAGTAACCTTCTTATACCATAACGCACTGTCCTTTCGGGTTGGTCAACAGACCCTAATATTTGCTTTTGAGTCATAGGACCGCCTATATCTAGGACTTTAATGATGTTTTCTCCACCACGTGGAAGTTTGCGTTTCTTCATTTTGTTATTCACCTTTTAATTTTTTGCAATCAATCAGTTTTAACCGATTGTCTTACTCTTTAGAGCTCTTCTAAGAGTCGGATATTTTGCCGTGATATTGTTCCCTAACTTTTACCCTTATAAATGTTTGGGAGGTCCAACTACCACTAATTAACCATATTTCAAATGGTTGCCATACGTATTTAAAATACGTATTTCAGTTACCAGGTTTTTCTGGTATTTCTCCGACTCTAACGTTCTAGTATTAAAACATGGGCATTTTCACTTATATACTTTTCTCAAAACAGTGTTAGAAAGAAAAATTTCTTTAAAAATAACTTTAAAAAATTGCATTTCTAGTCCTTTTTCTAGAATTCTAGTACAAAAAAAGACCATTCGTTAACTTTAAAACAACTTTTGTTATCACCATATCGTGACAGAATTTAAGAGAAGAGATTTACTGATTTACTATGGTTCAGCTTATCTCATTACTGCAATTCTTGAAACTATTTTATTTTCTTCAATATTAGGAAAATGGTCTGGTATTGAAATATTGCTTACTTTTAGTATCTGGGGAATCATCTGGCTGGTTTCTATGTTTGCTTATCCAATGTTCTTTACTGATGCTAGAGCAGAAACTCTAGCTCTCAATCCGTATCTTTCACTATTAGGTTATGTTATCATTCTTGGTGTTTTCGTTTTAACATATTACTTAAACAAACGAAATGCTGAGAAAAGACTGAATAAAAAACTCTCTTTTTCTAGGTTAGTCGATTTGTATTTTCCCGCTAAAAAAAGCTGATGAATGAAAATTCATCACATATTTTTTCATTGACTAGACTTAACAGAAAGGTTAATCTAACCTCAAATAAAACCACATTTGTCATGCTCACAATAGGTTTTATTGTAAATCCCATTGCAGGCTTAGGTGGAAAAAAAGCTTGGAAAGGAACAGATAATATCATAGCAGCTTGGGATTTTTTTGAAAAAGGTGAACAATACTCTTTTGGAAGAGTTCATCAAGCATTTTCCTCCATTTCTTCTAAACTACCTCTTCACTTCTATTTTTGCGATAATCCTATGGGAGCTGATCTTCTTAATGAATTATTTTTCAGTAAGGAGAAAGTATATGTCCCAAAAACAAATAGATCCTCAGCGGAAGATACAAAGAATGCATGTAAAGTATTCTTAGAAAAAGGAGTTGATTTAATCCTCTTTGTAGGGGGGGATGGAACAGCAAGAGATGTTACTTCTGTTGTGGGAGACAAGATTCCTGTTTTAGGAATTCCTTCAGGAGTAAAAATGTTCAGTGGATGTTTTCTCTATCATCCAAGGGATTTGGGTGAAATTCTAGATGAAATGCTCCATGGAGATATAGTAATCTCTCCTGAAGATGTTATGGATGTGAATGAGGCATTGTTCAGAGAAAACAAGGTTCATGCTATACTATATGGGCAATTGATGGTTCCTCATAAAATAGGTTTGATTCAAGGAGGGAAAGTCTCCTCTTCTGTCTCATCTCCAGATGAATATTCTTCTATATCTGATGAATTAGAAGAAGAGAAAAATATACTACAAGATTTCGTTGTATTGGGTACTGGAAGCACAGTATATCATGTAATGAAGGAATTAGGCATTGAAAAAACCCTGCTGGGGATTGATATAATCGAAGATGGGAAGATTTTAGCAAAAGATGTTGATGAAGAAACACTATTTCAGTTTTCTAAAGGAAAACATATCAAAATCTTGTTAACTCCTATAGGTGGTCAAGGTTTTCTTTTAGGTAGAGGAAACCAGCAAATCAGCTCAAGAGCTTTAAAGAATGCACTAAGTTTTGAGTTAATCATAATTTCAACTGTACAGAAACTCGATACAATTGAAAAACTAGAGATTGATTTGGATAAGCCTTTAGATATACCAGATGTTAAAAATGGATTTATTAAGGTTCTAACTAGCTATCATCAATATACGATGAAAGATATCAATGTTCAGACTCTAGGTTAAATCTCTTTGCGAAGCCTCATTTTCAATTCATGAACATCATCATCATATTCTCGTTTAATAACATCAGTTGAATTCAGAAATTCAGTGTTTTTTATTTTCTTCTTTTCTTCATTTATTTTATTCAAAACTTCCTTCTGATATTTCTCATATCTTTCGTCACTTTCAACTTGTTCATAAATCATCCCTCCATAGATTAATGCTTTTTCAACAAAGATGATGATTGGAAAACAGATTTCATAAACAGATGCTCTAGCTTCTTCAGAAATACATTGTTTAAGGGAACGAGCTATGTCAGGTAAAATGACAGTATCGAATATAAGCTGTTGACTCTTCTTGTTTTCTAAATAATCTAATAATTGAAGTAGATTTGTTTTCAATTGAGGACCAAAAACTCTGAAATCTTTTGGTTTCAAAGTTAACATGTTGGAATCATCATATGCTGCTGGTATTTCAAAATCATCAGTTGATGCTGGAATTTCAGCTTCTTCTGTTACCTTTACTTCTTCCTTTTTCTTTTTTACTTTGCTTTTTGGTACTTCCATATCTTTTGAGAGATGAAATATCTTCCTCAAATCTAAGAATATTCCTCTCCCACGAAAAACGATATTGTGATCTTCTCCCGGTTCGTAGATATACTTTCCTTCTTTTTCAACAACAGCTAGAAAAGTTCCATCTTCCCATATTGGAAAAGAAATGATGAACGAGCTACCCTTCTCAGCTTTGGTGAAAACAATAGCTTTTGTTATATCAGATTCTAAATTGTTGTTATTACCTATCAACAATACGTTATCTATTCCTGCTGCTTCTCCTTGATAAACAACTTCAAGTTGAACATCTTTCCCTTCTTTTACATTTACAGTTGTCATATAAAGAGGAAAATCATCACCATCGGAATTACTCATACTAATCACTTCTACTTTTACTTATATTCAAAAAAGGTTTTCGGAACTGATAACTAGTAGAGTATGAAAAAATGGAAGATTTTTCAAGATAATTACTGAACTAATTTGTTCTAAAGAATTCCTGTAATTTTTCAACAATATATTCTATCGAATCATCTGTCAGTGAAGTTACCATGGGTAGCTCAAAGTGTTTTGTAGCAATATATTCTGCATTTGGACAAGATGTTCTTGAATAATCTGGATAATCTATCACTTGGGAAAGATGCCACTTGGAAAGATCTAAATACGCAGGTTGTTGATATGAGAGGATTGAGTAAATGGATCTTGAGCCTATATTCTTTGATTTTAAATATTCAATTATTTGTTCTTGACGAATTTCCTTCTTTATGACTAATGGTGCCATTATATAATCTGAATGTTTATGACTAGGTAGAATCTTTTGAAGCATCAATCCCTCAATTTCATTCAGATGTTTTCTATACTTATCTCCATTATAATGTCTTTTTGTAAGTATTTCATCTGCTCTGTTCATTTGTACATTCATTATTGCAGCAGCCATATCTGTCATTCTATAATTGAATCCTATCGAATAGTGCGCATATCCACCTTCAGGACTGCGTCCATGATTTTTGATGCTTTTAATCTTGTCATTTAAATCTTTATTATTTGTGACTACTGCCCCTCCTTCTCCCCCAATTAAATTCTTTGTACCATAAAAGGAGAAACAACCAATTTCTCCAAAATTACCTACATGTTTCCCTTTAATGGATGCTCCATGCCCTTGAGCACAATCTTCAATGATTACTAAATTCCTATCTTCTGCTATATCTTTTATAGCTCCCATATCACAAGGATTACCAAAAATATGAACTGGCATTATTGCTTTTGTTCTTTCTGTGATTTTTTCTTCAATTTTCTCTGGATCTATGTTATAGGTTTCTTTATCAACGTCAACAAAAACGGGAATTGATCCTGTAAATAAAATTGAATTAGATGATGCTATAAATGTGTAGGGTGTTGTAATAACTTCATCCCTAGGACCAATATCTAATGCAACAAGAGCAAGATGTAGAGCACAGGTACCATTTACAACTGTCGTGGTATATTTTATTTCTGTAAAGTCAGAGAATTTCTTTTCAAAAGCACGAGCATGTTTACCTTCAATTAGAAATTTGCTTTTAACAACTTCTTTAACAGCTTTGATTTCCTCTTCTTTTATGTCTATATCAACAACAGGTATCACTTTGAACAAACTCCATGGAATAACTATTTTTACTAATTTTGAGTAAATTACAGTCCTTAATAACTTTTTGGTTGAGTTAGTGCTTCTAGAATATAAATCTCTATTTAAAAATCTCTCTTGTTTTGTAAGCAAATCCTTTGATAGTAAGAGAGATAAACAGTTTTTTGAGTTGAACATTTCTTGTCTTGTAGTTTATAAATGCCCACTCTCCATTCAGTAAAGGACCAGGATTGAGCATGATATTATTATCTGTAATTTCATAATTCTGTGATTCGTGAATGTGACCAGCAAAAACATAGTCAAATGGGATTTTATGAATGTATTCACTGATTAATTTACTACCTCCGTGAGAAGTGCTATAAGGCATAAAATCTAATTCAGAATTTAATGGTGGTTCATGCAGAAGACTAACAAAAATAAATTCGTTAGTCTCTCTTAAAGAAGTGATTTTCTGCTCAAGTTTTTTCAAATCATAAGAAATTTCATCATTCTTTTTTTCTCCAGGTGTCTTGAAAGGTGTTCTATAAGTTGAAGGTGAAGAAAATCCATAACCCGCTACTAACCACTTTTCATGGATTTCTATATTATTCCCTACATAAAACAAATTTTCGTTTTCCTTCGAAATTTTACTAAAAAAATCTCTTGCTTCCTTAACATCACTATTTCCATGAGTAAAAAAAATGGGTGTTTTAGTGGATAAGAGAAGTTTAATTATTTTTCTAGCTGATGAGATCTGATAATCTATAAATTCAGAAATATAGTCATTATAAACTAGTTCAGCATATTTTTCTCTTGAAATTCTTCTGCTTTTCAGAATCGATTTTATTACAAGAGGATATGAGATTGTGCCAGTTATATCTCCTGTAACAAAAATTATTTCTGATTTCTTTAGTTTTGGAATTATCCTTTTTAGATTTAAAATGCTTCCGTGAATATCTCCTATAATTGAAATTCTCAAACAAAATCACCAAAAACTTGTCCTATTTTTTGTTCAACAAGTTTAGTGAGCGTGCCATCTTCTACTTTGTTAGATAACCAATAAACCTCCTTATCAAATTGTTTATCTTCTTTCAAAGGAGGAATCTCTTTTCGCACATATGAATAAACTTCACTCAAAGCTTCTGACATACTTTTATTGTCAAGAAATTCCAATGCTTGACATGCTGTATAAATTTCAATCCCAATCATTTTAGTCACATTCTTGACTAGCTGATAAGCTTTCTTACTAGCAGTTAATCCCATAGATACATGATCTTCTTGATTCGCAGATACAGATATATTATCTATTGAAGCTGGAGTTGCAAGAATTTTATTTTCAGATGACAATGCAGCATCAGCATATTGAATTAACATTAATCCGGAGTTTAAACCAGGATTTTTAATTAGGAAGGAGGGAAGACCCGACAATGATGAATCAAGTAAAAGATTAACTCTTCTTTCAGAGATATTTCCTAATTCAGTCATTGCGATACTCAAATAATCCATTGCAAGACCTATAGGTTCTCCGTGGAAATTGCCACTTGAAACTACACTTGAAGTTTCTATGTCAATCAAGGGATTATCAGTTGTAGAGTTTATCTCAATTTCCACTTGATTCTTGCAATACTCAATTGTATCCAATATTGCTCCATGTACTTGTGGAGAACATCTTATTGAGTAAGGATCTTGAACTCTTTTTGGTTGTTTATTGAGTGATTCACTTCCTTGAATGATATCAAGAATAGCTTTTGCAAATTTCATTTGTCCTTTATGAGGTCGTAAATTCATAATGAACGAAGAGAAGGCATTGATATTACCTTCAAATGCTTCCAAAGTTAAACTAATAGAGATAACAGAATTCTTCAGTACATTAAGGGCGTCAAAAACAGTATGAGTTGCGTAGGAAGTAAGAACATGTGTTCCATTAATTAAAGATATTCCTTCCTTTGCACCTAGTTCAAGAGGAGCTAGATCAAGTTTTGAAAGAACCTCAGAACTTTTGAATTTTGCATTGTCTAATTTTGCTTCTCCTTCTCCTATGAATATTCGTGCAATATATGCAAGTGGAGAAAGATCTCCGCTAGCTCCTAAAGAACCAATACTAGGTACAAGTGGTATCACTTTATTATTGATTAACTTCTCTAGCATTTTTGCAGTTTTTAATCGAATTCCACTACCCCCTTTGCAAAAGGAATTCAATTCTATAATCATCGCACCTATGACGATTTCATCAGGAATATATGGACCAAATCCGATACTATGTGACTTTATTATATTCTTTTGAAGTTTCTCTCTTTCAGATGGTGATATTATTGTATTAGCAAGTTTTCCAAAACCAGTTGAAACACCATAAATGATTTCATTTTTTTCAAGTTTCTCTTCAATAATTCTTCTTGCTCTTTTGATTCTTGTTGCCCCTTCCTCACCAATTTTGACACTTCTTCCAAAACGTGTGATTTTAATTAAATCATTGATAGTTAGGGAATTCCCATCTAAGACAACAACTTCTTGATCCATGTTTATCTAATATTTTTTAATTCTATATTATTTATCCATTATGCTCTCCCCAATTTAAAGCAAAAAACTTAATAGATTTTACTTTCCTAGTTTTATTTGAACATTAAGGAAATATTTTAAACGTAGAGTACAAAGATTATTAAAAATCAGTTAAGGGATTAGAATATGACCTACGTAATTACAGGTACAGGATTAACAATTGAAGATGTTGTTAAAGTTGCACGGTATAATGAAAAAGTCGAATTGCACCCAGATGCAATAGCTAGAATGAAAAAATGTCGTGCAATGCTCGAAGAAAAGATTGAAGCAGGAGAGATCATGTATGGAGTAAATACAGGGATTGGAGAATTTTCTGAAGTTGTTCTAACAGATGAAGAAGTTGAATTGTTTCAAAAATATTTGATTTACAATCATGCAGCAGGAATAGGAGATCCAGCTCCAATAGAATATGTAAGAGGATCAATGTTAGGCAGAGTTAACGTTTTAGCTCATGGTAATTCTGGAAACAGACCTATAATTGCAGAGACATTTGTTGAAATGTTAAACAAAGAAGTAACTCCTTTCGTTTGCCAGAAAGGTTCTGTTGGTGCATCTGGAGATTTAGCTCCAATGTCACAAATTGCTCTACTTCTGATGGGTGAAGGAAAAGCCTACTATAAAGGTGAATTGCTAGATGGTAAAGAAGCAATGGATAAAGCAGGCATCGAATTCCCAGGTCTAAAAGCAAGAGATGGACTAGCAGCAATTAATGGTTCTAATGTTCTAACAGCTATGAGTGCAATCTTTCTATATGACGCATTACGCTTTATGAAGCAAGCTGAAATCGCATGTGCAATGTCAATTGAAGCGTTAATGGGAAATATGAAACCTTACACTCCAATGCTACATGAAATTCGTGGTTTTCCAGGTGCAGTAAGATGTGCTAAATCTCTATCTAAGCTTTTTAAAGGTGGAGATTTATATGAAGGAAGATTAAAAGTCAAAGTTCAAGATGCTTATTCTATGCGTTCTGCACCGCAAGTTATTGGAGCAGCACATGATGCTTTAGCTTGGGCACGTTCTCAAGTTGAAATAGAATTGAATGGAGTGGGTGATAATCCCGTATTCTTCCCTGATGAAAAACTTCAGTTAACTGGTGCTAATTTCCAAGGTACTCCCGTCTGTTTACCAATGGATATGGCAGGTGCTACAATTACAATGATTTGTGTTATGTCTGAGCGTAGAATGAATAGATTAAACAATCCTGCACTAAGTGTAGGATTACCCCCATTTTTAACAAAAGGAGCTGGATTAATGTCAGGTTTAATGCTAAGTCAATATACTGCTGATATGCAAATAGTAGAGATGAGAATTCTATCCATGCCAGCAAGTATTCAATCAATTCCTGCAGCTGCAGATCAAGAAGATTTTGTATCTATGGGAATGAATACTGCCATTAAGAATTTCCAGATTATGGATAATGCTTATGGTGTTCTTGGTATTGAATTTATGGCAGCAGCTCAAGCTCTAGATTTTCGAGAATTCCAGTTTGGTAAAGGTGTAACCAAAGCTAAGGAAGTAATTCGAAGACACGTTGAATTCTTAGATGTAGATAGACCATTGTATGATGACCATACAACAATGAAGGAATTGGTCAAATCCTGTGAAATTCTTGAAGAAGTCGAAAAAGAAATCGGAAGCTTAGATTAAACTTGATATAGATGATTTTTCAAATGGGAATGTAACAAAAAAACATTCCTTTAACATCTTTTTTAGGAATTAATTTCATTTTGTAAGTAAAACTTAAAAATTCTCTAAAGTGCAGAATATTGAGGTTTATGTTTTCAGAAGAGAAAGAAGGCATCATTATTTCTGATGCAACTGAATTATTTCTAGGACCAGTAACTAAGTACGAACCTATGTATTCAAATGAAAAAACTGATTGTATTGTCGTCAAGAATGGTAAAATTGAAGCTATTGGAGAAACATCTAGAATACTAGCTGAATACCCAAGACGTGATTATGAAGTTGTAAACTGTAGTAATAAAACAGTGTGTCCAAGTTTTATCGATACACATACACATTTGGTTTTTGCGGGAGATAGATCTCATGAGCTTACGATGAAAATTCAAGGAGTTTCTTACCAGGAAATCGCAAAAAGTGGAGGGGGAATAATGTATACAGTAAAAAATACAAGAAATGCGTCTAAAGAAGAGCTAATCAGTTTAGCTTTGCATAGATTGGATTCAATGCTTCTTCATGGAACTACAACAGTGGAAGCAAAATCAGGTTATGGATTAACTCCAGAATCTGAATTAAAAATTCTAGAAGCGATAAAGGAAGTAAACGAAATGCATCCTATTGATATAATCCCCACTTTTCTTGGATGTCATATGAAACCTCCTGAATTCATAGGAAATGAATGGGAATATGTTGAAAGTATGATGCAAATATTGCCTGAAATCAAAAACAGAAATCTCGCTGAATATGTAGACATTTGGACAGATCAAGGTGCATTTACAGTCGAAGAATCAAGGATGTTTTTATCAAAAGCAACAGAACATGGTTTTAAACTCCGTATTCACGTAGACGAGTTAGACAATGTAGGGGGAGCTCTACTAGCAGCTGATTTAAAAGCAGCATCTGCTGATCATCTACTGAAATCAGAAGCAGTATCAGCAAAAGCAATGGCAGATGCAGGAGTAGTAGCTAATCTCTTACCAGGAACACCATTTGTACTAATGTCAAGAAATTATGCAAATTACCAGATGTTTAAGGATGCAGGAGTTACAGTAGCTCTCTCAACAGATTTTAATCCTAATTGTTTCATACTTAATATGCAAGCCATTATCGGTCTTGGATGTTTCATGATGAGAATGCTCCCTGAAGAAGCTGTTCAAGCAGCGACCTATGGTGGCGCAGTTTCCATAAATCGAGAACAATCATTAGGATCTCTTGATATTGGTATGAACGCTGATATTCTGGTACTAGATATCCCAAATTTATCTTCAATTCCTTATCAATTTGGTATAAATCATGCGGACACTATAATTAAAAATGGCAACATAATTGTCAAAAATGGAAAAAGAGTAGATAAAAAATAATAAATGAAAGGAACTCTAGAATTCAAATGAAGGGAGAGATAAATAATGAAATCGATAGTAGTATCGAATAAGCAAGACAAGTAAGAATTGTCATAGCTAATGAAGGAATTAAAGCTAAATAGTTGTCACGATTTTTAATAAGTCCCATAGTTGCTTTTATCGGCAATGGAAGAGTAATCAACACAATTAAACTAATCAATGGAAGAATTTTCAAAATCACTAGCAGAATCAGAATCAGAAATGCAGATGACATAGCTATGATGAAAACATAGGTAGAAGCTTTCTTACCAATCCTTATAACTAGATGTTTTTTTCCAGATGCTTCATCTGCTTCAAAATCTGGAAATTGATTAATGAACAATATGAGTGAGATTAATAAGCCAATCAAAATTGATACATAAATTGGATACCAAGAAAATTGTTCTGTTTGTAGGTAATAAGAACCAAATACAATCGCGGGTCCGAAACTTAAGAAAATAGCAATTTCACCTAAACCATAATGTGCAAGCTTGAATGGAATACCTACATAAAAGATTCCAAGAAATGCTCCTACTAGACCGATATAAACAATTACATTTCCTTGAACTGAAAAATTAAGATAGAAACCTATTGTAATACAACCCAATAGACTGATAATTGCACCAGCTAATACCCTTGATGGTGAAAAAACTTTCAATTGTATCATTCTGGAACCTCCTGAGAAGGGGGTTTTTTGTAAATTAATCTCATCGCTCCCTAGAATATGATCAAAGAAATCATTAAAAAGATCAGCACTTGCATGAAAGAGAGCAATCCCAAAGAATGCTAGAAGGAAGAATCGCCAAGAAAACGATCTTGTTTCTGCAAAGGCAACAGCAGTTCCAACCAGGACAGCTAGAACACTGACACTAATAAAAGGAAAACGTATTGCATCTAACCAAACTCTGACTGATGAAAACGCAGATCTGATGAAATCATTTATTACTGAAGGTTTATTTTCCTTAAATTCCTCCTCATAATCCCAATCAGGTACTTGAATATTTATCGGAGAAATTTTCACAAGCACAACTCTAAAAATACCTTGTGGAGACAAAGAATCTTTTTTTGATAGAGTTTTCAGTATATTCTCCTTTTTTAGATGAGTTGTCTCAATTTTAGCTAAACCTGAATATGTTAAAGTTGTATTATCATTTTTGATGGTCACAACTACCTTGGGATTATACTGAATCTGCCTGATGTAAACACTATTTTCAACACCAGCAATATACAGCTCGAGATCATCATTAAGATATGAACACGAAGCAATATTTGGATTACTATAACTACAAGTTGAGAGCAATAATGAATTGTGAGTTTTCAAAAATTCTGCAACTTTCTTTGACATTAAAAGGACGGAAATTTCTAGCTATTATAAGGCTTAGCATTTGTAAAAAAATAAGAAAAAGAAAAAGAGGGATGATTACATCATGCCTGGTGGCATACCACCCATTCCACCCATACCTGGAGGCATTCCTCCTGGAGGCATAGCTGGTCTCTCTGATCTAGCAATTATTACGTCATCTATTCTTAGAATGAGAATTGAAGATTCACTTGCTGATTTAATTGCTTGTGATACAACCCTAAGAGGTTCAATAATTCCAACTTCTAACATATCAGTAATTTTTCCATTTTGAAACAGATCAATTCCATGATATGCTTTACCTTCTGCATGAGCTGCTCGAAGTTCATTCAAGATATCAAGAGGATCTATACCCGCATTTTCAGCTAGAGTGGAAGGAATTGAAAGTAAAGCATCTGCAAATGATTTAACTGCAAGTTGTCTTTTATCTTTGAATTCATCTGCAAATTCATTTATCTTAAGAGATAATTCTGTAAAAATTGCTCCTCCACCAGGTAGATATGTTTTATCTTCAACAACGTTGCGAACTACAGAAAGCGCATCATGTAATGATCTTTCAGCTTCATCTGTAACATATTTAGTTGCACCGTAGAGAATTATAGAAACTGATTTGGGATTCTTACACTTACGGATAAATACGTGATCATCATCAGCAATTTTTATTTCTTCTACAACACCCGCGGATCCTAAATCTTCAGCACTAGCATCTTTCAAGTTGGTGACGATTTTACCTCCAGTTGCACGAGTGAGCTTCTCCATATCGCTCTTCTTAACTCTTCGAATAGCAAGTATGTTCTCCTTTGCCATGAAGTATTGCGCCATGTCATCAATACCCTTTTGGCAAACAACAACGTTTGCTCCCGATGCAACTATCTGGTCAACCATCTCTTGAAGAATTTGTTCCTCATTATCAAGAAAAGATTTCATTTCAAGTGGGTCATTTATTCTAATCTCTCGATCCCACTCACCTTTTTGAACTTCAATATTCTGATTCAAAAGCAGAATTTTAGCATCTTTTACAGTTTTAGGCATTGAAGTGTGAACAACTTCTTTATCTACAATGACTCCTTCGATCAATTTGGAATCTACAAGACTTTTTCCAGTTTTTTGTAGAATTTTGATGTTGTCTAAATCAACAACATAAGTATCTTCTTCAATATCAGCAACTTTCTTAACACTATCAACAGCAATCTTTGCCATCAGTTCTTTGGCAGCATGAACTGATTTACTGTGTAAAGAAGTAATAGCTATCTGGAATAAAAGATTGTTATCTTCTTGGAAAGGTTCTAGGGTTTTAGCAAGATTTTCCAATATTTCTTGAGCTTTCTTAGAAGCTGCTTTATATCCTTCAACAATTAGAGATGCATGAATTTTCTTATCAAGGAGATCAGCTCCTTTTTTAAGCAATTCACCAGTAATAACAACAGAACTGGTAGTACCATCACCAGTTTCCATATCTTGAGCCTTAGCGACCTGAACAATCATTTTTGCAGCAGGATGTTGAACATCAATTTCATCAAGAAGAGTAGCACCATCATTAGAGATAAGAATATCACCAAGACTATCTACTAACATCTTATCCATACCTTTAGGACCAAGAGTACTTTTAATGGTATCAGCAACGATACCGGCAGCCATAATATTGTTTTTCTGGGCATCTTGTCCTTTAGAACGTTGAGTGCCTTCTTTTAAAATAATAACAGGGACTTGTCCTTGACCAATCATTTCTTCACCTTTAATTTGAGTTAATTTAGTGATTCATTAAGTAAATTTCAAGCAGTTGTTTCAATCATTGATATATAATCTTGTCGATTTGAAAAAAAATTTAATTTGCGTAAAAAACTAGTAAACAATTTTTTCTTTCAATAATTTATCTTATTATTTTAGTTTATTTCTTTCAATTTTCCTTTTATTCATTTTATTGGATTTTAAGAAAAGGTTTTTATCATTTTAGATAAATTGTCATTCACAGTGGTTATTCTATATGTCAGATGATGATACTCCTTTTCAAGATATAGAAAAAATTCGATTGCTCTTCTTTACTAGTCCTACATGTTTTGCGTGTCCAGATGTTAAAAAAATAGTTGAAAATATTGCAGGAACATCAATGAAGGGTATGATACACGTAAGTACCATAGATATTACCGAAGAGCAAGAAATAGCAGCTCAATACGGAATAATGAGTGTTCCAGTCGTTATGATGAATAACGAGCGTATAGCTGAAGGTCTAATCACTGAAGATGTTATCCGTGAAAAACTCTGGTCTCAGCTTCTTCCCAATATTATTAGCCGTGATCGTGATACTAGACGTAAAGAAAGTATGATGATTTTAACAAAGAACACTATTAGCAGCATCATTTCCCAAGAGCTTGTACGTAAAAATATTGGGGATTATGTTCACATTGGTGTTTACCAACAAGTTATGATGTCTTTACAAGCACTTGATCCTCTAGTTCCTCAGCTCCTCTATCAAAGTGGTCAGGAACTAGGAATGTATGGAGCAGCACCTTATTATCTTACTGTACTTAATCCCAAAGTTGGGGCAGTTAAACCTGAAGAAAGATTTCAAGAAACTCTGATAGCTCTTGCTCAATTATACAGTCGAAACAATTTAGTACCTCTCTATCAAGCAACTCATTGTGATATTGCTAAACTGGAAGGTTATACTGCAACTCTGCGAATTTATGAACTAGCAAATAGTGCAGGTGCGATTAATATTGGTGAAACACTGTGTCATTATACAGCTGGTGAAATTGCTGGAACAATCGAAGCAATGATTGGTTCTGCAACTAGCGTGGTAGAAACTAAATGCAAAGGTTTAGGTGACGAATTCTGTGAATTTGAAATAGAAGTTTTTCAGGGTAAAGAACCAGGAAAAGCTCCATACCGTAAATTTGAAGTTAAAGATAAGGATAAGAAAATAAAGTTTCTTGGAGATTTTCCAGCTGATGAATATCGAAGACAACTATTTTACGAATATATCCATGAAACTACACAGCACGGATATAATTCGTTATTGATGACAGAAGCATTAAGACCAAATTTCAGAGATTATGTACACATAAGCTCATTGCAACAACAAATAATGTCATTGAAATTCAGAGATAAATTCTGCGGGGCGCTGCTATATTCAGCTGGTAGAGAATTAGGGGTTATCGGTCCTGGGAAGAATATAATTTATGATCTTCTAGCTTCAGAAACTCTACCAATAGAATCAATGAAAAAAGCTACAGAAATGATACAAAAGTACCTGACTCATCCAACCAACTATCTTAAACGAGAATATTCTTTTGTTGAAGTTGATGATGGTGAAGATGAGGATGAAATGATTTTAAGGATTTATGAAAATGCTTATGCATCAGGAGCAAATTTATCAGAAACAAACCTAAATGAAACTCTTTGTGATTTCACAGCAGGATATCTAGCAGGACGTTTAGCTCTAATTGTTAAAGACCCACCGATTGTTTCAGAAATAAAATGTCATGGTACTGGACATAATTATTGTGAATTCAAAATAGAAAAAGGTTATTCTTTCGAAGAATCAGAGCACTAGTGGATTTACTAGTACACTCTAATTTTTTTTCTCAGCATTGAATTAAAAATTGATTATCCATCAAAAAAGTTATAATTAAACGATTTTGTAGGTTTCAAAAAGAGTGTAAAGAGATAGGAAGATAATGATGAGTACTCAAAGTAAATTATTCGACAAAGAAGCAGCATGGCCAAGTCTAATAGCTGTATTTGCAATAGCGCTATTAGCACAAGTTCCACACTTTTATTATTTACATGATATTATGGAGTTTAATAACTGGGAAACAATATCTCTTCTGATTGCATTTCCGATTTTTGGAGCAATAGGATTAAGTGCAGTATCTCTCTTGATATCTGATTATTCGTTAAAACGTATTAGAGATACAAAAGAGAGAAATATCTTTCGATCTCTTGTAAGAGGATCATTCTACAGTATTCTAATTTATTTCGTTGTGCAGTTCTTCTTTATTTTCTTCCTTTTTGAAGCAGTAGGTTCAATCAGAAACAATTTACCAACCAATCCAATTGACAGTGTAGCATTCAAAGAAATATTAGGAATGTCTGTAATTCTTATTATAGGGATTTTTATCAATCCGCCTGAACAGTTAAGGCGTAGAAGAAAATAAAATAAAAAAATAGAAAAAAAGATTAGAGGATTTATTCTTCCTTCTTCTCTTTCATCATTTTCCAAGATAGAACTAGATTTCTAACAGAATGTGCATCGTCTATTCTGCCAACAGCGGACCATTCAGGTGCATTATGTGCATAATCAGGATCCTTCTTAGCTTTTTCCATTTCCTCTGAAACTGCTTGAACATATCTGTCTATGCTGTCTTTGTTTTCATTCTCTGTTGGTTCAACCATCCAAGCTTCATGTGCAATTA
>JAGLRO010000128.1 GCA_023136245.1 Candidatus Heimdallarchaeota archaeon | reverse complement strand
CGTGTACAAATGCAACAGAAACACTGATTTGGACAGTAAAAAATAAGGATGTAAAAAAATATACTTTCAATAAGGATTTGGCAAAAGAATATGGAATAGGTAAAGTTGGTGCAAATGTATGGGTAATACCACTTTGTACAGGAAAAGAGAGATTGAAAAATGAGGAGGGATATAAACTTCATTCAACGCAAAAACCAGTAGAACTTCTTAGGAGAATTATCTCTACAACATCAAAAGAAGGAGATATAGTGTTAGATCCACTTTCAGGAACAGGAACAACAGGGTATGTTGCAAAGGCTTTAAAACGCAATTTCATTATGATAGAGAGAGAGTCGAAGTACATAGATGGAGCAAAAAAAAGATTTACTTCAGAGCTGGGCTTTAAAAATAAAAAAAGTAAAATGGAAGAAGAGTTTTCTTAATTTTCTTCAAGATTAAGTGCAAATTTTAAATAGGTAATGTCTTGGTGGCCATCAAAAAAACCTGAACCAACCAAAGATGAAAATGACCTTAATTAGTATTGCAAAATTAATGGATAGAAGAAGAGTCTAGAAAAAAAGGAAAAATCTAGAAAAAGATAATTCCTGTTAATTTCCAGAAGAAAGGTAAAACAAAAGAGAGTAACAGTAATCCAAAGATATCAACTATAAATCCGATTTTAACCATTTCTCTGATTGTAAATTTACCTGTACTATACGCTATCATCGTTGGTGGTGTCCCTTGAGGAAGCATGAAATCGACACTTGATCCGATCGCAGCAACAACAGCTAAAAGAACAGGATCAATTCCAAATAATAATCCAAGTGGAATTACTAGAGGTACAAGAATAGAAGCAGAACCTGTATTCGACGCGATAAATGTGAGTATTATTGCAACAAGAGCAATTAGTGCAATGAATAATATGTTACTTGCAAAGCTCAAATTTTCTAGTGAAAATGCAATAAGATCTCCAGTCCCTGATTGCGTTAAAACTACACCTAGAACTAAACCTCCTCCAAAGATGAGTATTGCATTCCAATTTAAATCGTTCACATCTCTTCCTTCAAGAACAGAAGGAATGAATAATAGTACTGCAGCTATGATTGCAACAATTGCAGATGAAAATGTGCTAAACAAATAATTCCTGATAGTACCCTCTAAGAACCAAAGAACTAGAGCCATGACAAAGACAACTAATACATAGATTTGTTTTTTATTCAGATTACCAGTATTATCTAGTTCTTTTTTCACAGCTGTTTTTGCAAGTGCAATACTTTCATTTGGAACCTTTGGTTTAAGAACAATCCATAGATATAACCACATTAAGGGAAGCATCAAAATAACAATCGGTAAACCAAATACAAACCATTGAGTGAATGTGATTTGAACTCCAGCATATTCTTGTAATAAAGCGATTGCTATTGGATTTGCAGGTGTTCCAATTGCTGATCCAATTCCACCTAAAGAAGCACTATATGCAATACCTAAAACTAAAGCTTTCCCATACCTATCTATTTTTTCCTCTTCTACAGCTTTATTCACTTTCAGTTTGTCAGTTACTGCAACAGCTATTGGAATCATTGTTGCAGCAGTTGCAGTATTACTCATGAACATGGATAAGAGTGCAGTAACAATCATCATCAATAACATAAGAATTTTAGGATTATTAGGACTGATACGAACTATGTTTAAAGAAATCCATTTATCTAAACCTGTTTTGTTCATTGCTTTTGAAATTATGAACCCTCCTAGAAAGAGGAAAATAACAGGTTCAGCAAAGGGGGCTAGTAAACCTTTCGCACTTAAACTGAGAAAGATTACACCGAAAATTGGTATAAGTAAACTTGTTGCAACTAAAGGAATAGCTTCCATAACCCATAGAATACCGACCATGAATAATAACGAAAGAACAATATTAGTTTTGTAGGGAATTCTTAATGTAAAAATGATCCAATCTTGAAATCTGTAATCTTCTTCAATAGCTGATGCTGGAAGTCTTAGGTTAAGACCATCTTTCGAATTACTTGAAATCTCAAGACTAAAGTTACCGATTTGTGGTAGAGGATCAGCTGTATTATTTGATAAATCCGTAATAGAAACTCGGAAAATCAACTTCTTATTGTAACCCGTTTGAACTTTCGGAGAGTACCCAAACCATAATCGTAGATCATCCCCTAAAAAATAGGTTACCATAATCTCAGGATATGATTCATTTTCATGAAGATCAAATGAAAAGCTTAAAGTGAAAGTGTGGTTAGTTATACCATTATCATAATAACCACTGAGTTTTGCATCATGACTAATCTCTGCAACAGATCCAAGAGTGAATTTCATTGATAATGTTATCGCAATAACTAGCAAAACTATAGTTATTCCAATTTTTATTGCATCTTGTTTCTTTATTTTCCCTGAAAACATATTAGTAAAACTCCTTAGTTATTGTTTCGATCTGCTCATCAGTCAATTCCAAAGATGCTTGTGCAGGGATAACACCTTGATTTAGAGCAAAATCCCTTTCTTCATAAGTAGTTTTATTTTCGATTTGATAAAAAATCCCAATAGGCAATCTATCTTGAACTGATAGTTGATTTGCATAGTCAATTGCATCATGTAGATTTTCTATGTCATGATTATCATCTTCAACCTTGAAAACTTTATCACGGAAATAGTCGAATGTTTGATTTCTATTGAAAGTTATACATGGACTTAAAACATCAACATATGCAAAACCACGATGTGCAATTGCTTCCTTTAATACCCAACTTAAATGTTTGAGATCTCCTGAAAAAGCTCTTGCAACAAATGTTGCTCCTGCAGATAGAGCAACAGCTACAGGATTTATAGGATTTTCAATAGACCCTCTAGGAGTTGTTCTAGTTATGGTCCCTACAGGAGTAGTTGCTGAAGCTTGACCTGTTGTCAAACCATAAACAAAATTATTAGAAACTATAGTAATTATATCAACATTTCTTCGACACGCATGAAGGAAATGATTACCTCCAATACCATAGATATCTCCATCTCCTCCATAAACTAAAACTGTTAATTCAGGATTTGCAAGTCGAATCCCGGTAGCAACTGGAATACCTCTCCCATGAACTGTCTGAAGACCATATGTATCTAGAAAATTAGGCATGTGTGAAGAACAACCAATTCCACTAACTACTACTATTTCTTCTGGTGGAATTTCTAGCTCAACAAGAGCTTGTCTTATTGCTCGATATTGACTGAAGTTCCCGCATCCTGGACACCATGTTGGTCTGAATGAGCTAACATAGTCTTTTATTGTTAGGTTGAATTCTTCTGTCATTTTAATACCTCCTTTACTTTCCCTACAATTTGCGATGGAACTATAGGTTCTCCATCCCATCGCGATAGTCTATTTTCGATTAAAACTCCTGTTTTCATTAGAACATAATCTCTCATTTGACCTGTAAAATTCTGTTCTATGATCAATGTTTTTTTTGCATTTTTCAGAATTGTTTCAATTTCTTCTGTATGGAAAGGTAAAACATATCTGATATGTAGGTGGTTTACTTCTATACCTTCTTTCTCAAGTTGTTTTCTTGCGTCTCTTACAATATTTACTGTTGATCCCCAAGAAATAATAGTAAGTTTTGCATCCTTTGGTCCTTCTAGTTTAGGAGCTTCTAGTTCTTGCAAAATAAAATCTAATTTTTTCATCCTCTTTTTTACCATTTCTTCTCGAATTGGTAGAGTGTCAGGTAAACCAGCTAAAGTTGATGCAATTGAAGTACCATGTTCATTTCTTTCACTCGACCCAGTGAAAAACATACCATCCTTAGTTCCAGGTATTGTTCTTGGAGAGACACCTGTTTCTGTAGCTAAATCATATCTCTTGAAACCTTTTTCAGGATTAGTTAGAATTTGAAATCTCTGATTTTTTCTCTTTAAATTTAATTTTCTGACAGTAATCATATGTTCAGACAGATATAGATCCATCAATACAATTACAACAACTTGATATTTTTCTGCAATTTCTAGTGATTGAATTCCTGCTTCAAATGATTCTTGCACTGTTCCTGGAGCAATGATAACCTTAGGAAATTCTCCTTGTGAAGCACCAAAGATTTGGAAGAGATCAGCTTGTTCTGTCTTGGTTGCCATTCCAGTAGAAGGTCCAGCTCTTTGAGAATTGATTACAACTAGAGGAATTTCTTCGATAGCTGCCATACCAATGATTTCAGTCATTAATGAAAAACCACCTCCAGAAGTCCCAGTTGCTGCTCTAGCACCACAATAAGCTGCTCCAACAGCCATCCCTACAGCTGCAATCTCATCTTCAGTCTGTTTCACAATCATTCCTAATCTGGGTAAATGCTTAGTCAAATAATGAACAATACTAGTTGCAGGTGTCATAGGATAACCACTATAGAATTTCAATCCTGCAGATAACATACCAAGAGCTAAAGCTTCATTTCCAGTAATTATCATTTGTCGAGCTTTTTCGTACTTGTGTTTCTCCCATATAGCTAGCCACCCATTTTCTTCAGCAAATTTCAAACCCATTTCTAAAGCTTGAAAATTGGTTTCGATGACTTTTTCTCCTTTTGCCCCAAATTGTTCCAGAATTACTTCTTTAACGAGTTCATCATCTAGACCAAGAAGGTAACTCAGTGAACCAAAACCAACTGTATTCTTGAGTACTTTCAGATTTGAAATTTCTTTAGTAATTGATGCCAAAGGAATTGGTAATTTGATTATATCTTGAGGATAATCCATGTCATCCAGATCTATATATTCGCTATCATAGATAATCATTGCATTAGAATTCACCATAGGTTTATGCAATGTTGCTACATGTTTATTAAGCAAGAAAATAATGTCAGCATCTTCTCCAACGGATAATACTTCATCAAGACAAAATCTTATCTGATAAGTATTATATCCTCCCCTAATAACAGATTGATAGCTTCTAAAGCCTAAAACATTGAAATTGTGCATTTTCAAGATCTTCCCAAAAAGAAGACCAAGAGACACAAGTCCATCACCAGCACTCCCAACAAAGCGGACAGTAATATCCTTTTTCATTATTATTCCTCATAAGGTTTTGGTACAATAATCTCACGTAAATGCTGTATAAAAAATATTGTGAATGACGATTAATTTAGCTACCCAACACTCTTTGAATCCAAATCAGGATTACAATTTCTATCGGTAGGAATAGAAGCGCTAACAACGTCAAAATTGTTATCAGTCGACTGGTCAACATTTCATCTAATTCAAAATACTTAGCATAAGCAGTATTTCCTACAGCTGGAGGAGACATGCTTTGAATTATCAAAGGTATTTGAGCTATTAATGAAATAGGTAAAAACACTATAATCAGTACAGTCAACAATCCTCCACCAAATCTAGCTATTGTAGTTCTTATGATAGGTATTACTTTCCATTCCTCTCTTTTTGGGAATACAAAACTTAACCCTACCAAGGCTAGCATTATAAACATGGTAACATTATTGAGAACTGTTATTCCTACTAAATCACTACTTTCGTATTTACCAATACTAAAACGCAAAATGATACCTATAATCATTCCTAATGTCGGAGGAAAAAGAACTAATTCTCTGAAAATCTTCAAAATAGATTTTTTTGAAGTTGAACCATAATGAACTCCAATAAGTACACCAAAGCTATTTCGATAAATTACTTGTATTAACAAAAAAAGTGAAGCAGCGAGTAATCCTTCAGCTTGATGTTCTGGTGGTAAAACCCCAATAATAATAGGGAAGGGGTAAAAGATTCCATTCATGAATCCAACTGCACTTATTTCCGCCCCTTTCGCAGCAGGACTTAGATCTTTCTTTCTAATCATTATCCAGTCAATTATCATAGATATTAGCATAGCAACTGTACAGACAAGGAAAACATACGCCCAATTTACATCAGTAAATGATTCAATATCAAGAAAAACAAAAATTAGCATAAGCGGAGTCATTAAATACAAACCTACGAGAAGAAACCATTTACTTAGTTGCTCGGAATGAGACCATTTCTGAAATATGAAACCTGCTCCTATTCCACCATATATGGTTACGATACTTACCGTTAGTTGTGCCATATAATGCATTGAATGGGAAAAGTATATGTTGTTAATAAATCTTTTATTTGTACTTAAATTTCTTATTTGCTTAGGAATCTTATATGAAACACTAATCTATACGTATATCTTCTTCAGATTTTTCAGCAATATTGGATAGATATCTGATTTAGCTTCTTCAGAGATATCCTTCGCGATTAATAATTCATTAAGATTCTGAGTCGTTTGAACTATTATTGTTGGAGCAGTTGTCTCAATTAAAGGATGACCTCGTATTTTCAATCCTTGCAATGAAGTATTGAATTTTGTAGAAACTGAAGCCAGTATTTTCCCTTCTTCTTCCACACTTAGAGAACTTTCATACTTCTCATTCAACCAGTCTAATGAACCATTATTAGCTATTGAACACATCCATAAGAGTAGTGAAAAACCATACAAAGCACTACTACTTCCGTTTACAATATATTTGTTGATAAAATCAAACTGTTTAGCTATAAGATTCAAAATATCTTTATTATCCTCAAACAATTGCATTGACAAAATAAAATCCTTCTGAAAATCACTTAACAACTCCTTTAAATCATCTTGGATTTTTAGGAAATTATCTCTTTCTTCTTTCATCTCGTCATATTCTTTTTCAATAGTTTGCATTTTTTCAATGATTAGATCAAGTTCTTTCTTCTTTTCTGATCTCAGTTTGAGCTCCTTAATATATGTACTAATGATCTCTTTAATTTCTTCTTGTTTTTCCTGATTTTCTTCATCTGCAATTTCTATATCTTCATTTGATGTGTCCTTACCTTGCATTGCTAAGCTGGATTGTTTTTGCCATTTTAAACCTTCTTTCAATACAGCTGGTGAAAGAAGTTTTTCTATAGATTTTGCTAATAAATACTTTCTTTCCTTTATTTTATTTGTCTTAGAACTTATAATAGAGAGATAAAAGGTGAAAGCATTTGGAATAATATTGTATGGATCAATTTGTCTGTTTCCTTGCAATGCTCGAAATTCTAATTTCTTCTCTATCCACTCAATCAACCCACCTGAAATCATAGCAAAAGGAGGATTAAATGTTGTAAATAAAGGAAGTGATGTAAATATATTTGCCATGGAAATCAATAAATCCTGATAACCAAAACTTGGTGTTTTTTTGAATTTCTTAAATGTAAGCTGTTTTTCTTCAAAGAGAAATTGCATTGACAAATAGTATAGAATATGCTTATTCAGACTAGTTGAGTTGAAATCTTCTGCTTCATAATCACTACCTTGTTGCATGGCAGATAGGATTTCAGTGTTACTCAATACTTCAGCTCTCTCAGTATCCTGAGCAATTTCTTTGATTGCTTCTTCATCTTCAGGATATAGTATTTCTAAAATTTGATTCAACCAATGAATGATATAGTTATAGAAATATGGAGCTTTCGTAAGTTGCTTCCTCCATTTGATCCATTGTGCTATTTTTCCTCCAACGATCTCACCAATCTTATCCAAGTCTTCTTCCGTCACTTCTCTTGTTGAATAACG
>JAGLRO010000127.1 GCA_023136245.1 Candidatus Heimdallarchaeota archaeon | reverse complement strand
TAACTACAAAGAGGACCAAAAGAGAGAAAATGGTTCTACAAGAAGCAAGATTTGCGGAATTCAAACGTAGAGAATCACTTATTAGTGATAAAGGAAGATTTTCAAGACTCCGTTTTATAATTCAAGTAAACTGGAATAAAATTACACAATTTTTCACTCGAAAAGAAAAGAAAAAGCAAAATCTTGACAAAAAACCAAACATTATTCTAGTTAATAGTATTTGGATAGCAATGTTCCTAACTTTTCTCCCATTTGGATTTATGTTACCTTGGAATTTATTCCCTCAAGATGGGATTCTCATAATTATTTCATTGATGATCGCCTATCAATATTCCATGACAAAATATGAGAGACAAGATGTTGATGTAATAGCAGAACCTGATAGGAATGAAAATATTGATCCTCCAGAAATTAGAACAAATAGCTTGATGTCTACAACCTTTAGATTGGTTCTATTACCAACTATTATTTTCATAATAACACAATATTTAATGGCTGCAGTAATAGCAAAAGGAGATCTTTCAGCATCTAATATGATGCTCACGATTGGTTTCACATGGATAGCTGTATTACTTGTTATACCTATATCCATACAACTAATTTACCATTTAAATACAAACACGATAAAGAATAGAGAGGAAGATAATGTTAGAATGTTCAGATTTGGTATCTTAATTCTATTAATGATTGAATTAGTACTTTTAGCTGGTTCGGTAGCTGTTAAATATGTAGGAGTGATTCTTTCCTTTGATCTCATGCCTTCTTTTGCCATTATACTGCAATCTATTTTCATTGTTACGCTTGTAGTAATCCCGCTACTTTATCTCTACATTATTCCAAAATTGGACGACAATTCTTACCAAATACTACGTATTTCTACATACACTCTGATAGCTATAATTAATGCTGGTATCTTGGCTTTATTCATAACAAATATTCTTGGTTTCTTTGGAATTCTAGCTTTCCCATTTTGAGTTAGTTTCCATATCTTTCTCATTCCAGCAAAATTGTTTAATTTTCATAATTTCATATAAGTACTGGCTTTTTTCTCAATATCATCCATCGTAGAATCTGCATAATAATGATATAAGCCAGATTTGTTTGTAACTCCCGCGGACCTGCCAAATTTATCTAACGTCAATATGTGTAAAACACCCTCTTCCTGAATCTTTTTTAATTCCAAAATACCTGTTTCAGCAGCTGCTTCTGGTTGAAAATTGTTTTCCATCCTATCAACTACTAATCTTGCTATAGATAACCTTAAAACTAATTCTCCGGTGCCAGTACATGCAGCTCCTGCTTTGTCTGTACAATAAATTCCAGCTCCAATAACCGGAGAGTCTCCGACTCGACCAGGAAATTTCATAGCAAGACCAGATGTTGAGACACCAACAGCTAAATCACCTTTCTGATCTAGAGCAATAACATTAGTCGTTCCATGTTTATCAAAACTAAATTTGCGATACCATTCCATGACTGGATATTCTTCCATTACGTTTTTAAGATGAACATCAAATCTCATGAATAACTCTCTTACTAGTTTCTGAGCTTCAGAAGGCATTTCCAAATCCTTGCCTTCCATTACGTTGTGATAATTCTTAATACCTAATTCATCAATAATTGCTTCTTCTTTAAAGTCTAAAGCTCGAGCAAATCTCTCAGCACCTTCACCAACAAGAAAGGCATGAGGTGTAAGTTCCATAACTTTTCTAGCAATAGAGATTGGATGTCTAAAATTTTTAACAGCTGCGACTGCTCCAGCTCTTCTTGTTTTACCTTCCATAATTGAAGCATCTAATTCTACGATTCCCATCAAATTAGGAAAACCATTAAATCCAACTGTAATATCATATGGATTATTTTCTATAAGTTTAATAGATTCCTCAACTGCATCTAAGGCACAACCTCCTTCAGAAAGGATTTTTAACCCAGTTGGAAGACCAATATTCGAATTTCTTGTACCACAAATAACATAATCTTTGGTCATTATGAGAAATATGAAGAATAGTAATAAAAGAATATTTCCTATTACTCTAATATAAATATCAAAACCTATAAAATTGGGATATCTTTTACAAAACATAACTGATCTTAATGAAAAACATCAAATCCTTAGGATATTTTGCTGCAATTTTTGGTGGACTTTCTTTCGGTTCTATTCCAATTCTCTCAGCTATACTCAGGGATAATGGTGCCTCTAGTTTGGAACAATCTGTTGTGAGATTTTTCTTTGGTGCAGTTGTTGGATTGCTAATATTCCTTTTTTTTCTAATACTGAATAAGCACAAATTTCTAGCAAGCTTGAGACTTCCTTCCCAGAAAATATATATTCTCCAAGGTTTTCTTCTTTCATTTATGATTATATTATATTTATCTTCAATAACATTAGGAACTCCAGCAGGAGAAGCTGCTTTATTAATACAGATCCATCCGATATTTACATTAATTATCGGGAGAAAATTGTTAGGAGAAAAAATTACAAAAGCTAAATTATTTTCAATATTCATTGCATTAACTGGTATCTTACTTTTGGTAGAGCCATGGAAATGGGAAACGTTTTTGCAAACAATCACTGGAGATGTACTGATGATTCTTTTGGGTATTTTATATGCTGGATACCTATTGATTAATAGATGGGGAACAAAATACACAAAAGAAATATCTCCATCAATATCAATAAGTTGGGTTCTTATTTGGGCTGCTTTAACTGGGATTCCGATGCTTTTCTTACTATCTTTAATTCCTCTACCTTCTAATATTGTGTCATTTTCTTTTGAGCAATTATTTCTTCCAAAAGTGATAGGTTACGGTTTTCTTCTTGCATTATTTGGGAGCCTTGTCACTTATGGATTAATAATGTTTGCTTCAAAATATATCGAATCATCAAAGATCTCAATTTTAGTTCTTTCAGAACCAATTGGAGCAATTATTCTTGGATCTATTGTTCTTCAAGAACAGATTACAGCTCCATATATCTTTGGAGGAATTTTCATTTTAATAGCAGCTATTGTGATTTTTCTAACGTCATTTAAAGAAGAGAATGGTGTGGATTTTGAAAACACAGAGATTGCATAAAAATAGCTTTAAGAATAGCTCTGTTTTCCTTAATTTAACATGTCAGATTTTATGGTTGAGACTCATGCTTTGTCGAAGATTTTCAAGAAAATCATAGCTGTTGATAGAATCGATTTGAGGATACCAAAGGGCTCTATATATGCACTCTTAGGTCCAAATGGGGCTGGTAAAACTACATCAATTAGGATGTTACTTGGACTTCTAAAACCTTCTGAAGGTGAAATTTTTGTCAATGAGATTAATGTTTCTTCATCTCCTCGAGAAATTCGAGGAAAAATTGGATTATTACCACAGTTTTCAGCTGCATATTATGATTTAACTCCTATGAAGAATATCAAATTTACTTTGGAGTTGAATGATATACCATATGAAGAAGTCCAATCAAAAATGACTGAATATTTTCAAACATTAGATATAACTCCTGAACTATTAAACAAACCTTTTTCAAAACTATCAGGTGGAGAACAAAGAGCAATTTGCTTTATTATGGCAGCGATTACAAACAAAGAATTCCTTATTTTAGATGAACCCACCACAGGATTGGATATTTCTAGAGCTAAATACATCAGATCTATAATAAAGGATTTAGTGGAGAAAGAAGGAAAAACAGTTCTATTATCTTCTCATTTGGTTTCTGATTTAGAAGAGCTTGCAGAATATTGTGGAATTTTAAAGAAAGGCAAATTAATCTTTCAAGGAAATAAACAAGAAATCATTAACACATATGCACCTGAAACTTCAGATTTTGAAGATGCTATAGTTGAGGCATTTAAAACACCTATAAAGGAAGTAAAGGTTCCTTTTGGAGGGATATAATTGAAAGGAGACAGAAAGAATATCAAGCAGTTCAAAGCAATTTTGAAAAAGGATTTATCTTTACTTTTCAGGAAGCGGATTGCTATTTTTGTGTTTGGTGGGCCTTTTATTTTGATGTTTATTCTATTAGGTGTTCCTGCTTTATTCAGCTCACAACAAGCACTTCCTTTGCTGATTTATAATGATGATATAGGTTACAACCAAACAAATATTGGTGAAGCTATTGTTGGAAATATTACAATCTATTTTTCAACAGATGAATCAATTGCTGTTGAAACTGCTGATAATTTAACAGTTGTTCAACAAACTAGAGGTCTCGGTTTATTTATCCCCTCAAATTTTTCGGAAATAGCATATGTTGGATTTCCGATTATCTATACGGTTGATGCAACTCAATCACTTTTTACATCCTCAACTTTTGCTATCATCAATTCTATTGCTACAAACGTGATGACAACTTTCTTAGCAAATCGATCCATAAATGATGTTCAAAATATTCAGATTCCAGCTACAGCTCTTCCGGAAGAACTAATTCTTGGTCCAAAAGCAGCTTCAATCGCTTTACCATTAAGTTATATGATTTTTCTTCTTATTGCACTGAATTCTGGCTCATATTCTCTAATTGGATTTGCTAGAGAAAAACGAATGCGAACAATGGAAACCTTACTGGCTTATACGTTTAAACATAGCTTACTTGTTATATCCAAAGTGATAACTGGATTAGTTGCTTCATTGGGAACAACTTTATCTTACGTTCTTGGGATTCTTGTTGGAACACAAATAGCAGGTGGATCAAGCTCTAATAATTTGTTTGCTATCTTTGGTTTGAATTTTAATACTCTTGGAGCTGGTGATATCATAATCAGTTTGATTTTTGTTGTAATAGCTCTTCTAATATCTACATTGATTACTATGGCTGTAGACTGTAATGTATCTCGAGAAGCTTCTGAGAGGATTAGTCCAATAATTTCTATAGGATTAGCGATGTTTTTCTACTTTGTTGTAATGATGAATCCGTTAGGAACCTCTTCAGTTTTGATGATCAATCCTTTCTACTGGTGCTACCGACTTGGATTACTTCTTATTGCAGGGAAATTCAATTATGAAGTTGCTATCTATTTACTACTGATAGTAGGAATAATAACAATATTAATTCGATATGCTACACGAGGAATACAAAAAGAGAAGAGTCTGTATCTAGAGTAATACATCTATCTTTTCTTATCTTTGTTTTTCTATATCAAGAATGAAATCAATAATTTTTGCACCTGTTGTACGACTATGTGTTTCTTGATAGTTAACAAGATCCTCAAAAACAGCATTAGGTATTTTTTCTGCTATATCCACGCTTTGCTGAAATGAATGCATTTTATCATTTGAAGCTGCAACAATATATGTTGGACAACTAATTTCTGAGTAATCAGCTTTTGATTTATACTTAAAAAGATGCAAAGCACATTGTTTCATACGTTTTGGATTGCCTGTAGTCATATTCCTTTTGTTTAGCGCATAAGTACCTCTGTCAGTCTTAAGATTTGTTCTAAAGTACTTCAATACAAACAGAAGAAAAGGTAATAAGGGGTAATATAACCAATAAGGAGCTATAGTAAAGAGAACTTTCATCCATCCAGAGAAAGCAAAAGTTTTAGTTGGACTAATAAGTATTAAACCTTCTGGAGATGAGTAACCTTTATCTAGGAATTCTACAGCGATTTCAGATCCAAAACTGTCTCCAAAGATATAAAATCCTTCTTCTTCTAAGTTATAATTTTCAATAATCTTGTGCATATCATCTGCATAGGTTCCCATTGAGAAGTCGATTTTCTTTTTATGATATTTGGCAGAATTCTTTTCTCTTGTTTCAATATGATATACGGTACCGATTTTAGACAATTCATTATCTAAATCTATCCAACCGAGAAAATGCGATACAAGACCTGCTATAACTACAATATTAATTCTTGAATTTGGATTTTTGCATGGTATTTTATATACCCTCAGAAAAACTCCTTTTTCTACTTCTACATAATCAAGTTGTAACCAAGGAAAAACTGACAAATCGCATTCCTTAACTGGAGAGTATGGTAGTGATTCAAGTATCTGATCTTGCATCTACTTACCTAATATTTTTCTCACTTATAAATATTTTATTTTTACTATGAAATTGAAAATCGCTTCATCAAATTATTGTATCGCATTTTCAATACCTTTCCAAATATAGAAAATTACAGCGTCAAGACTTAATGCAATAATATGACCAATAGCTGTAAAAATTACAACATACAAGCTTTGTCTTCTAAAAAGTTTAAGTCCATTTTCCTTATGATCATTGAATGATAATGGTTTTTTCTTTAATCTGTACTTGTTTCCATAAACAGCTATAACACCTGTAAGAATGACATTTATAACAGAGATAAGGATATCCACTCCTCCTGATTCACCTCTAGAGATTCTCCAGATGCCATAGATTACAGTAGCGGATAGAAAAGAAATTCCTATAATTATTGGGATTATGAACCTCAATCTTAAATTCTCCCAATAGGAAATAACATCATTTCTACATTCAGGACATACAAATTTTTCTTCAATGAATTTCCTAGTAGTAAACCTTGTGAAAAATACCCTCTTACTGCAATTTTCACAATAGTGGCTTCTGTGTAAAAATCTCATTGCATTATGATTCTTATTGATGTTAAAACTGTTTCGAAAAATACTGTGTCTATTTTTCAGCTCTGTTTTCCCTTCTAGACAAAAGTAAAGTTGGAATAGCTGCTAACATTCTTGCAGCCGCTAGACTAAGTAAAAATACCTTTATAGCCCAATTATAATCAAAAGATTTCAACATTGTACTGAAGATTATCCCTCCTGCAAAGGAACCGACGAATGTTGTAATCCCCATAGAAAGATTATAAGTCCCAGTGTAGGTTCCCTTCAGTTCTGGTTTTGCCAATGATAAAACTTCAGATCCTAAAGAAACAAATGTTAAACCATTTCCAATTCCAGCAATTGTGTTAGCAATAACTATAATTTGCCAAGCATGTGCATATGCTAGAGTTAGTGGAACAAAACTTAAGAATACAAAACCAATGAATGCTGTGAATCTTCTTCCAATTTTATCTGCTATTCTACCACAAGTCCACTGTCCCACCGCCATTGCCAATGCAAAAGCTACAGAAAGAAGAGCTACCTGAAAATTCGTAGGATTAACATTTGCTGTAACATAAGGTCCTATAGGCCAAAGGAAACTCATAATAAACCACCAGATAGATGTAATTCCAAGAAGTACAGAGAAGTTCTTATCTTTGAAGGTTTGAAAAAAAGAACCAGACTTTCTTTCTCTAGTTTGTTTATTGGTTTCCTGAAGCAAGATAATTATAATGGTTGCAAGAGCAAAGATAAAAGCACTAAAAAGCAACATTATTCGATATTTATCAGCTAATCTCCAAGGCAATTTCTCTAAGAATTTTATAGATAAATAACTATCTAAATTGTGTGGGCTATAACTTGTGATTGTTATCGGAATATGATTAGCCAATTTCCATGGTAATAAGTCTGAAAATGAACCTAGTATTAGTAGAATTATTGAAGAACCTATAGTCCCAATCATACTCATTTTACCAATCAAACGAGTTCTAGTTTTTTCAGTACTGATGTCTCCTAGTAAAGCATTCCATGCTGGAATAATTAAACTCATTCCAATCGAGTAAATACCAATTATTATCATGAACACTAGAGGAGATGTCATAAAAGAGAGTGTGAATGTTGTTATTGTAGCAATTATAAAACCAAGTAATAGGATAATCCTTCTACCAACTTTATCAGAAAATCTTCCAAAAACACCTTGGAAAAGAGAAGAACCAAGATTTTGAATAGCTGTTATAAATGACATTTGAATGGTTGTTGCTCCAATTCCTATAGCTAAAAGTGTACCATAGTTGAAGTAAAATTGTTGTCCGCTACTGTTAGACACTGCTAACAACCTAGTTAACAGAAGTTGTATTCTCTTCTTTTTTTCTTCAGGAGCGATTTCTTCAGCATCATTCAATATAGTCAGATTATGCTTATCTGTCCGTTTAAAAGTTTATTTTAATATGATAAACTTAGGATTCTTTTTTTTCTTCCTTTAAGAACATCTCTAAAAACAATGAAAGATTTAAGCTACCCAATAGCTATTTAAATGAATAAAATAAAACTAGTACGAGAGAAAGTTCAATGAAAAAGAAAGCAATAATTCTGTTTTTGTTTATTTTGTTCTTTTCTCCTACAACATTATACTTACAAGCTGAAACTGAAAGAGAGACAGCTTATAGTGACACTATTACTATTCCTTGGGGTTATCTTTATCAGATAAATAGAAGAATACCATCAAAAGATACAACTACTACAATTTCAATTACTGCAACTGCTGTCGTTGATTTCTTTATTGCAGATGAAGGTGATACTGATGAATACATCGAGGGAGGATCAATATCTGTTTATGTTGATGAAAGGAATTTTACTTCAGGAGAATTTGTAATTATCTTGCAACAAAAACAGCTTTATGAGTTTGTAGTAGAGAATTATTATGAACATCTTGAAGAAGTGGCTGCTGCCGTCCTAATAGTATTTGAGTATGAGGGTGGATCCTTTATCTGGATACTCTGGGTTGTTTTGGGGATTTTTGGTGTTGGAGGTTTCATTTTTCTTATTCAGAATCAGAGACAAAAACGTTCCCAACAAGCATATTCTGGTACTCCTGGATATCAAGTGTACCAATCAACAGATACCTATAGACAGCATCCTGTTCAACCAGATACGACTCCATCAACTAAATTCTGTAGTTCATGTGGATTAAGTAATGATTACAATGCTAGGTTCTGCACAAATTGCGGTTATAAACTTGAATAAAAACAATCACATTTTCCCTTTTCTTTTTGTTCCAATAGTTGAACTAATCTTTCTTTAGTTATTCAATATAATTAAGCCTTTCAGAACGTGTCACAAAGTTTAAAAATGTCCAGTCTTCTCGATTTCATAAATTAACATGGTTACTAGAGGTAAGTTGGATGAAAGTTTCGAAAAGGAATCAAAATCTATTTTTTGTAGCTTTATTTGTGATCTTTTTTAGCCTCAGTATTGCTTGGACTGTAACTAATAGTTTTATTATGTTTGTCCCTCCAGCTGATGGAACCTGGGAAATTACTGGTACAGAAATCATAAATCAAGATACTTTATTAAATGGTTCAATTGATATCAATTATGGAGGGGAATTAATTATATCTGATTGTACAATAACTTTTCAAGCGAACAGTACTTTCTCTCCTGAAATAATTAACGATGGAACATTAATCATTGATAACAGTACTGTTACAATAATTGATAATAATTTCATAATTTATATTGAAAGTAAAGCTTCATCAATACTTACTATTCAAGATAGTACGATTGAAAATACAAAAATCTATGCTAGAGCAGAATTTACTCAAGTAACATTCCAGAGTAATCAATTCTCTAACTGCTCTGAAGTGAAATTAGAAAATCTCAATGAATTGGAAATTGATGATTGTACTTTTGTTAATTCTGATGGTGGTCTAATTTTAGATGGTGTTGATTATTTCAATCTAACTGGAAATACTTTCGATACAGTAGATTTTGGTGTTCATATCATTGATACTAAAAGTGGTTCAATTGAAAATAATCAGTTTTTAGACATTGCAAACACTGGTCTTCAAATTTCAAGATCTCCAAGTGGTTTGAGCGAAGCTATCATCATTGACAATAATTTCATCTCAAATAGAATTGGTATGGATATTTCAAAAACAACAATGCAAATGACTGAAAATGTCTTAGATTTGAGTGAGAAGGGAATGATTCTTTACAAAGTTGATCGAAGTTTAATATCAAATAATAATTTCACTAATCTTATTGAAGTCTGTATTGAAGTATCAGGAACATTAGATGCGACAATATCTGAAAATCTATTCTTAGATAGTAATGATGGTCTAATAGTCTCACAATCTATTTTAGAGATATATGCAAATGATTTCAATAACTTGACAAATGCTATTTTCGCAACAGATTCTGATGAAGCGTTAATTCATGAAAATGATTTTGTTGACATCACTGCTACAGCAGTGGAAATTACTGATTGTTGGGATCCTATAATTTTCAACAATGTTTTCAGTGGTGTAAGAACTGGAATAAGTATTCTCAGAGTAAGAAGATCACTTTTAGAACAAAATCTACTGTTAAACGTTGAAGAGGGAATAAGTATTATTTCTTCTAGAGGTGTTGAAATTATCGGTAACTCAATAGAAAATACCATCACAGGTATATATCTTGAACAATCAAAAGATTTGATAATAACAGCAAATGGAGCAATTAATGCAACTTATGGAGTTACTATATGGTCATCTACAAATGCAATTTTGGCCAGTAATGGTGTTTTGGATTCAGTTTATGGATTTAGTATATGGTTCTCTGAAAATGTAAAACTTGCAGGAAATGAAGTTAATACATCAGATATAGGTATTATTGCAAGAAATACTTTAGGACTCAGAATCACAGATGGGAATTATAGGGTGCTGGTTCAAGGACTTCAAATAATCGGGAGTGAAAATGCAATCATTACTGGTAACTCATTTACTAATATTACAACTTCTGCTCTATTCTTTAGAGATAGTAATGGCTTTGTAGTTTATCATAATAATTTCGAAGAAGTTACTGCCTATGGTGAAATAGATAATTGTATTGGTAGTTTTGAATACAACATAGATAATGAAACCATCAAAGGCAATTATTACGAAGGCGAACCAGCAGGTGTTCCAGTCTTCATAGACACCGTTACGATTAGCTTATTTGAATATGATATTATAGATAATCATCCATTAAGTTCTCAATATAACGTAAAACCAACTATAGAATTCGTTACAAGAGATATAAGCAATCCAACAGACCAAGAAGAAGTTACTTTAGAATCTCAAGTTTTCGTTCCAGTTGGTATAGCAGTCCAAGTTTATATCCAGTATATCATTAATGAAAATACAACTTGGGAAAATGTAGATATTACCCTCTCTGAAACACCAGTTGGTTCTATTGGTGCAATCAACCAATTTTCAGGGACAATCCCTGCATTTCCATATGATTACTCTATAGTATATAGACTAAAAATTACATATTTGGATGAAAGTAATCTTGTGGAATTGACAACTGAGAATGATTCATATGTTGTTCTAACATCAGATGTTACACCAATCATAATATTTGCACCTGAAATTCGGGTGGAAGCAATTATTGACGATGAAGTCACAACTGTTTCAACAAAAGAATTCTATGAAGATATTGAATTCATAATTGTTGTTAGAGTGACTAATAGAACTGATTTAGATATACTTTCAGGTAAAAGAAGAGTCAATCTGACATGGTCTGAAAAAGATCCTGAAACAAATGAAACTCATGGATTTACAGACCTTATGACATATAATGAAACAACTAATATCTATTTCTACGAACTAGGGAAAGGATACCCAAGAGGTACAATAATCGATTACTTCATAAGTGTGGTAGACATTAATGGGACTACCTATAGAACAGTATTTAACTATACCATAGAAGTAACTACTGAAGCAGAAGAATCAGGATTTGATACCATCACACTTCTTGGAATTGGTGGTACTCTACTTGTTGTTCAAGCTATGGTTGTTTTACGAAGAAGAAAAAGAAGGAAAAGAGAAGAATAAACTATTACTTTTCACTTCTTTCAATTTTTATTTTCTTTCTAGCTAAATCTGTTTCCTTGAAGTTTCTATATGCTTACATAACAAGATAAATAAACACTTATTTTCCTTTTTGTTTGAAATACATGCATGGTATACCTAAAGGAAAACGTAAGCTTATTAATCGAGAAAACATCATTTCCCAAAGTATAATTTTTGCAATGATTGTAGCAACAGTTGTTATTTCATTTGTTCAAAACATAGTACTCTTGAAGATTATATCGATAATAGCAATCTCCATTGTTGCAGTTATAATCATTTCATATTATACGCTTGAGTTCTTTACTGGAGCAGCTTATGGCATAGCTAGTGTTTTAAATGAAATCATCTATTTGGCTCTAGGAATACCAATACTTGTGATTTCGGCGGGTTTCCTACCTGTTAGTATATTTGTTGCATTTTTTAATCCTAATAACAGGATTGTCAATATCATACTAATAACATGTCTTGTGCTAATTGAAGTATTTGCAATATCATTCATATTCAGAAGATATCTACGAGAAAGGAATATGAATATCATTCAGTATCTAAAGTATCTCTTCGATTTTAGGAGAAGAACTGAAGAGCAACAAAAATTCAAACAAAGAAGAGATCAAATTGATTCCTTTTATGATGACTTATCTAAAGTGGAAGATAGAATAGCTAGAAAAATAGAAGAAAGATCATCAGGTTTTGAAGAATTTGATTGGAAGTCAAAAGTACGACAAATGAATGGCAAAAATATAGATAAAATCAAATGTTGGAAATGTCAAGAAATGAACGATAAAGATGCAATGTTCTGTGAAAGTTGTAGTTCTTTCTTGAAAAAAGAAACTTAACAATTCTTTGAAGACAGGATGAAATTAGATGAGGACAAAATGTAAAAAATATAGTTTTCTTGTGTTATTTGATTTTGATGGAGTTATAGCTGATTCTAAAGATGCATATACCGCACAAATGAGAGAAACACTTGAGTATTTTTCGGATTTAGAAATTTCTGATGAAATTATCAAATCTAGAGTAGGAAATACTGATCAAAAAGATGATTTCATTGAGTTTCTTAAAACCGATGATTCAATAGTTCTTGATGATGCATTAAAAATGTATGTTGGTTTGACTGGAAAATATGCTTTTTTACGAACTCTCTTTCCAGATGTGAATAAAACTTTAGAGACTATTAAAAGACATCACTACACTGGAATAGTATCAAGAAAATCTCAAGAGAGAATGGATTTCTGGCTAAAATACTTCAATATAAGTCATTTGTTTGATTATCCTATAGGAACTTTAGAAAAAACTAAAACTCCAGCTATACAGAAAATAATGAATTATTATCAAATTCCAAATAATAGGACTCTCATGATTGGTGATACTGAATTTGATATAAAGAGTGCAAAAAATGCAGGTGTGGTGTCAGTAGCAGCGATTTATGATAATCCTAATCCGCAAAAATTACTAGAATTGAACCCTGATTATGTTTTAGAGAAATTTGAAAACATTATTGAAATAATTGAAGAATTGTGTGAAAAAATATTTGGTGAAGAAAATCCTGCTACAAACTTAAATAGATAAGATTCAAATACATCAAAATGAAAGTGGGATTTCTACAATTTAAACCAGTTTTTTGTGATGCAGAAGAGAATATTTCTATATTATCTAAAATGATTGATCAGTCAGAATCTTTTGATCTTCTTGTTATTCCAGAATTGGCTAATTCAGGTTATGTATTCGTTGAGAAAAACGAACTTGAACAAGTTGCAGAAGAGATACCTTCAGGTTTTTTTGTAGAAAAACTTGAAGAAATTGCAAAACAAAGAGATGGTTTTATTGTAAGTGGTATCTGTGAAAAAAAGGGTAATAAATTTTTCAATTCCTCTGTCTTGATCGGACCTGATGGATATATCTCAACATATAGAAAAATCCATCTTTTTGATAGAGAAAAACTGTTCTTTGAACCAGGAAACGGTCCTTTCAAGGTTTTTGATGTAAAGGGGATGAAAATCGGTATGCTCATTTGCTTCGATTGGGTATTCCCTGAAGCTACTAGAATTTTAGCTATAATGGGAATTGACTTACTTGCACATTCTGCAAATCTAGTTTTATCATATTGTCAAACAGCAATGCTTACTAGATCTGTAGAAAATCAGATTTTCACAATTACGGCAAATAGAGTTGGAACAGAGACAAATGGTGATGTATCTTTAGATTTCACTGGATTGAGTCAAATCACTTCACCCTCAGTACAAAGATTAGCTGAAGCAGATAAGAAAGAAGAAGTAATCAAGATTGTCGAAATCGATCTAGAAGAATCAAGAGATAAGTGGTTGAGCGAAAGAAATAATATATTTGATGATAGAAGAACAGATCTCTATACTCGGCTATTAGACATACAATAAAAATGATGATTATTCAATCAATTTAAAGATAAGAGTTTTAAATTCACATTTTTAGATTAATATGAGATAATGAAAACTGATCAACCAAGCAAGCCAAAACGGAGTTATATTCCACATAAAGCAGCTGCTGAGTTTAAACCAAGTATGGATTGGACAAAAGAGCAGGCATTCGAGGAATATAATAGTAGAATTTTTGCTCAAGAGGTTGACAAGATATATTTCGAGGATTGTATTTCAGGGATGGAAAATATACAATCTGAAAGTATCGATATAATAATAGCTGATCCTCCTTTTGGTCTTCGTTTTAATGAAAAAGAAGCTCTTTACAACAGAGATAGTCAACTTGTTGCTGATGGATATTTAGATGTAAAGATTGAGGATTATACAGAATTTACATACAGCTGGATTAGTAAACTTCCTAGAATAATGAAAGAGGATGCAGGTGTTTGGATTTTTAGTGGATGGACTCACTTAATAGATGTTCTCAATGCTCTCAAAGATAATAAATTAACTCTGATAAATCATATAATATGGAAGTATCAATTTGGAGTATTTACAAGAAGGAAATTTGTAACGAGTCATTATCACATTTTGTTTGCGGTAAAGAATGAAAAAGATTATTTCTTTAATAAGATTGAACATTATCCTGAAGATGTGTGGCACATCAATAGAGAATACAACCGAGGTGTGAAAAAAAACGCAACAAAATTACCTCCAGATGTTGTGAGACGTTGCATAGACTTTGGTAGTGTGCCAGGAGATCTAATTTTGGATCCATTTATAGGAAATGGTACAACAGCGATCGTTGCCAAAGGATCTTATAGATATTATTTAGGATTTGAAATAAATACAACTCTTAAAGATATTATATCAAAGGGACTTGAAAAAATTCAAGTAGGAGATGATTATATCCCCTATTGTAATCGTCCAGATGAACTTGTAGATAAAGCAAAAAAGAAATTTAAAATAAAATAGTTTTATTCTACCTTAAAGCTGATATTCACTTTTGCTCGATATGCAACAATTTTTCCATCCTTTATTCTTGCATCTAGTTTCGATACTTCTACTACACGTAGATCGCGAATACTCTTTGAAGCTTGATCAACTGCGATTTCAACGGCTTCTTCCCAACTATTTGGAGATGCACCAACTAATTCAATTATTTTGTAGACTTTTTCATCCTCTTCCATTTTATTCTCCTCTTAATTATTCTAAACTAAATATTTGTATCCTTTTTCAATATTCTCGTAAGTTTTATTTAAATATTCTCGAGTTTCATCATTCATCAAGGAATTCATGAGCGAGGTTATAGTATACTTTCAGAGATAATTCTACAGTCTTTAGATCTACTCTTTCATTCACTCCATGAACAAGATTCAGGAATTCATTTAAAGGTTTATCAGGATTATATAGAGCAAATCCATATGTATCTACGCCTTGTTCTCGTAAGAATCGTCCATCAGTCGCTGTCATAGATATAAGTGGAACTAGACTAGCTTCTGAAAATTCAAGTTGAATTGCTCTTTGCATAGCATTTACAAATTCGGAATTAACAGGACTTTCTGATCCTAAAGAAAATATTCCTTCGCCCTCAAATTCAGTGATTTCTACTTCTTTTGATAGTTTACCAAGAGCTTTTTTTAGGTGATGTAAAACATACTTATTATCCTGTCCAGGAAGAGTTCTTATATCAAGATTAAGTTGAGCAGTGGAAGCGATGATATTAGTTTTAGTTCCTCCTTCAACCATGTTTGGCGATATTGTCATTCTACTTATACTGTGAATAAACTTAGCCATACTGGGATCTGATTTTTTCAGCATTCTTATAGCGAATGGAAGTAATTTTTTATTGGATAGAAAAAAACTGGTGAAGAAATTCATTTTCATACCTTTTGCCAAATTTCTCAGATATTTGGTTTCTAAAGGAATCTTCTTTTCACAATATCTGTTTAAGAGAAGAGCTGCCTTAGATGCTTTTAATACTGCATTATCTGCATCATATGGCATACTTCCATGTCCTGGTGTTCCTTTGAATTTCAATACTTTCAAGAATGCTCCTTTTTCACCAGATATGAAAATGAACTTATTTGGTGCAATAGAAAAACCACCTGATTCTGTGACTGCAAACATTCTTCTTTTTTTGAATCCTAATTCCTCGGGGTGTTTATCGACTACGTATTTTGTTCCATATTCACCACCACATTCCTCATCAGCTACTATGAAAAGAACTAGATCTCCTTTCGGTTTAAACTGCTCTGAATGTAATTTTGCAAATGCTTGAACTTGTGTGGCTACCATAAAAAGCATATCAAGTGTACCACGACCCCAAATATAATCATCCTTTATTTCACCAGAAAAGGGATCTATAGACCATTCCTCAGGTTTAGTGACAGGAACAACATCAACATGACTGGGACCAAAAATCAATCCAGGATGATTCGGGTCTGAACCTTTTATTACTGCAGTTAAATTTCCTCTTTTCTGTGCACTTTCATAAACCTTGCATTCAATTCCTTTAGCTTCCAGGAATTTCTCGATTGTTTTTATTGATCTAAGTTCATCACCAGGTGGGTTAATACATTTATTTTGAACAAGTTCTACAATCAAATCATTTGTTTCTGCAGTATCTTCTTTACTGATTTTCTCCATCTCAATCAACATTATTGGTAAACAGTAAAATTAAAATCTTATCCATTGTCTTTATTTCATCAAAAGGTGAAAATGATTATTCAGAATCCCGATTATGTAGACATTGTATCCAATCTTATCCTGGCATCTAAATATTTAGTTATCTTTACAGGAGCAGGTATTAGCACAGAATCAGGTTTATCAGATTTCAGAGGTAAAAATGGTGTTTGGACACGAAGAGATAAGGGTCTTCCTCCAGCAAGATCAAAACACTTTGATGAGGTACAACCTAATGAAGGACATAATTTTATGGTACAATTGCAAGAGATGGGTTTACTAAAATTCCTTATTTCACAGAATGTTGATAACCTCCATCTCAAATCTGGCATTCAACCTGAAAGAATAGCTGAACTTCACGGAAATTATACTATTATGAAATGTGTTGAATGTGATACTAGATATTCAAGAAAAGAGATTGGGTGGGAGAGAGAAAATCATGGAAGAGGTTTCCGAATGGAATCACCACAAGATAATCAACCTTTCTGCCCTGAATGTCATGGAAGAATAATTAATTCTGTGGTTAATTTCAATGATCCTATGCCTTCTAAAGAAATGGAACTAGCAAGGGATCATTCAATGAAATGTGATTTGATGATAGTTATAGGTTCTAGTTTAGTAGTAACTCCTGCTGCAAACTTCCCTAAGATTGCGAAAGGAAAAGGAGCGAAACTTATCATAATAAATATAGATTCAACACCTTTAGACAATCTAGCAGACATAAAATTGGATGTGAAAGCTGGTGATTTCCTTTCTAATGTTCTTAAAAGAATTAAAAATATTAAGGAGATAGAACCTATATAGAGCTCATCTCCAGTCAAAGAAAATCTTTTCTATTTTATCAGGGAGTTCAATCTCTTTGAGAATAGCTATATCCAAAAATAGCCTTTTGCCATAGAAAATGAATTTCGCTCTTTGAAATGGTTTTGCATCAAAATAGGGGAAATAAGGTGTTTGTATTCCAACCCAACCTCTTTCCTTAGCACTGAAACTAAGGAATCTACACAAATTAGTAGCATCTTTCATAGAAAGTTTGTGTGTATGAACCAAATCAAGCCACCCAAAGGGATGTATTTTACCAAAACCTGAAAGTAGGAATTCCCAAGAACCAATTAAGCCATCTATTTTGCCCTGTTCATCTTCATGAACAACACAAAGAAATAATCTATGGTTTACCAGCTGTTTGAAATATTCTTTGTCATGAACTACGGCAATATCATTTCTTTCAATATGTTCTAGTATGAGATTATACATTTGGTCAGTATCTTTCTCTTCAGATAGTCGGATTTTTGGATTCTTAACAGATTTAGTGCCTTTTAGTAGCAAAAATGCCAATCGCTCATACCATTTCATTTTTACAACTTCAGCAATCTTCTTATCATCAAAAACTCGGACAACAAACTTTGTTGTAGAGAAAATTGTTCTTTGATTTAGTTCATTCTCTTTTGTAACAATTCGAGCTATATCTTTTCCATGTTGTTCTGGTTCAAAAAGTGCAAACCCTCCATCATAACCTTCCTCTTTAATTAATTCTAGAAATTTTCTTCCCATTAATGTAGCTATACCTTTTCTTCTGTGAGAAGGTAAAACACTTAACCATCCTGGATTAACAAATTTGTATTCTTTCCCTTTCATAGAAACAGTTCGAGGAAAATTCCCTAAGAATCCTACAACCTTGTTAGTTGGTTTGTGTATAGCTCTTACAAAGAGATTAGGATCAGTTATTGGTGTATTAAAGAAGAAATCAAAACTCTCTTTAGTGGTAGTAAAAACAGACCCTTCTTCTAAAGCTGCTTGATCACTCAGAAAAGTTTCTGTTAAAATGTTTGCAAATTCTTCTAAATCATCTTTCTGTAAGGTAAATTGTTCAATAATATAATCTGATTGGTTCTTAATGCCCATAATTGCATCCTTCTCAAATAGCTTTCCAGATTATTATGTCTCAAATCGGAAATATATAAAATTTTAAGTGAAATCAGCGGATTTTTAGATATTTTTTTGCAAAAACTAATTAGTTTTTTAAATATGTTATTGAATCAGACCTTTTATATGATAGATTTCAAGAACATAATTAAGAAAAACCATTCAGAATTGATATTATTTTCAATAATTTTCCTATTCTTTTTACAAACTCTCTCGGACCTAGTAGAGACAATATACGGTTTTGCTTTACGAGGATTAGAACCTGATATCAATATTGTAGGTTTAGCGTTTCTATTTTCTCCATTATTATTACTTTTCTTCAGAAAGAAAATCTCTGATAGATCATTGTTTGTAATAGGAGAAATTATGATTGTTTCTAGATTGATAGAACCCTTCCTTAAGAAACAAGGATTATATATTTTAGCAGGAATTTCAGTTGCATGTTTCCTTATGTTCTTCCCAGCTTATTTTTCAAGAACCAAAAACGAAGAGCAGAACACTAGTTTGACTTTAGGAATATCTTTGGCAATTTCTGTTGCACTGTCCATTTTATTGCGAACTTTAAATTCTACAGTCGATATTTCAATGTACAGATGGTTTCAGATAATAGGCTGGATATTTGGGATAGTTGCAACATTAATGATGCTTAGACTACTGTTCCAAGATGATGTGAAAAAGCAAGAAAAGGATATTGAAACAGCTAAATCAGCCAGTTTTGGTAAAATTCTTTTGTTATCTTTTGGATTGATGAGTATCTTAGTTATTATTTGGTTCACCTTTGCAGGACCAACTGTAATTACTAGATGGACTGAGGGGAATTACATTGCCATAATTCTAATAGTAGAAGCAATGATAGCTGTATTCACTCTGGGGATTTTACTAAAAGCAAATTGGTTAAATCGTCTGAAAACTTGGATGATTTGGTTATGGAATGGGTTATTTGCTATTTCTTTGACATTAACAATATTAGTGAATCAACTGAGATTTCCACGAATAGCAGATCCCTATCCACTTGTAGCTCCTAGTGTGGTTTGGTTTTATTTTATCCCACTTGGTATAATGCTTCTTCTTTCACCAATAATTTACCTTGACTTCATCCTCCTATCTAGAGAACTTATAAAAATCAAACCAAGTCCTTTGAAAATTGGAGGAAGTTTTTCAATATCTGGAGGATTGTATTTGGTAATAATGCTCTTCATGCAAGTTTTGCCTAATGTTTGGGGATATTTGGAACCAATAAGTACTGGTTTTAGAGACAAATATTGGTTAGCTTTCTTTGTTCCAGGATTTATCCTAACTCTATCTATTCTGATAGTAAAACAAAAATCTATATCTTTTGATAAAGTCACAGGAGAGCTATCTAAGAAGACTAGTATATTTATCATTCTTGGGTTGATATTTGTTGGAACACTAGCTGGTGCATTCTTCACTAAACCATATCCAAACTACACAGCTCTAGGAAAAGATTCTTTGACTATTATGACATTCAATATTCAACAAGGAAGAAATGCTTCTGGGGATAGAAACTATGATTCACAACTGGAACTAATCAAAAGATGGGATCCTGATATCATTGGTTTACAAGAGTGTGATCCAACAAGAGTCTCAGGAGGAAATCTAGATGTTGTCAGATATTTTGCAGATAAACTGAACATGTATTCTTATTATGGACCAAATACGGTAACGAATACATATGGATGTGCTATCCTCTCAAA
>JAGLRO010000126.1 GCA_023136245.1 Candidatus Heimdallarchaeota archaeon | reverse complement strand
GTATATAAAGGATAAAAATGAACAAACTTGAACAAAAGTTATTACTAAGTAAAAAAATACTATTATAGTTTACAAAGGTGAATGCTCTGACATCTGCTATTGAGATAGAATTAGATGAGATTGTAGAATTATCTATTAAAAGTAGATTGAAGGAAGTCATTCATCGTTGTACTGAAATCTTAGAAAAGGAAGAAATAACTCCTGAAGAAAGTATCAGGGCAAAATTATTTCAAGGTTATGCAGAACATAATCTGGGTCTTTTTGGAGAAGCAATTAATCATCATGAGAATTTTAATAGTCTTGCAAAAGAAGCATATGAAGAGAGTAAACAAATAGATAATCTCTCCCTTCTTTTTGATTCTATATTGTTTTCAGTATTAAGTCATTTTTATGTTTTTAAACGAGAAAAAGCTTACGAAATTTCTCATGAGCTAGAAAAAGTTTATGATAAACTGCATGAAGAAGATCCAATATTAGCAAAACAAAAAAAACCACAACTACTTATATGGCAAACTTATGCTTTCCCTTTCATTCTCGCATGTATTGGGAAAAAAACTCCTGAGGATTATATAGAAAAGAGTATTCAAATCATTCCTCAAGTTCTGAAACTCGCAGAAAAGAGCGAAGATATGAAACGATGGGAAAAATTTCTGACAATAAGATGGGGTCTTAATTTTCTAGTGCTTTGTTATCGTAGAATTGGGGATATAGATAAAGATATTGAATATTCAACTAAACTACTCAATTTCTCTAAAAAAATGGACAACAGGTATAATATTGCTTATGCTTATGGACGAATAGCAAAAGCATACTATTCAAAAGGAGAATATGAAAAGTTCTTAGATTTATCTACAAAAGAATTAAGAGTCTGGGAAGAGCTTGATAATAAAACAGGAATAATGAAACATCACGACAGTATGGGTTTGTATTACTCTTCTCAAAGAGATTATGATAAAGCTCTAGAATATTTCGAAAAACCACTTAAATATTTTCAAGAAATTAATAATGAGATTTCCATTGCTTGGAGTTCTTGGAATCTAGGATTAATATATAGATTAAAAGGAGAGCTTGATTTAGCATCAGAGTATCTTGAAAAAGCTTACGTTACTTTAAATGAGAAAAAACCGGAAAATTGGTGGGGAATATTTGGTGATTTATCACTGATTTATTCACTCAAGGGCGAGATTGAAAAAGCGTTACAAATAGAACAAGAAGGATATAAATTTCATATAAATGCTGGGTATTCCTCATTTGTTGCTTCTTCTCTTTTTAGAATGAGTCAAATCTATTGGCAAAAGGGAGAGAAAGAAACAGCGATAGAGAAAGCGCAAGAGAACTTAAAGATGTATGAGAATTCTGGGAATAGTCTTTGGATTGGAGAAGCTCTTGCTAATCTTATTTTTTTCTACACTGAAATTGAGGAAATTGAACTAGCATCAACTCATCTTCAGAAATTAGAAAAGATAAATAGAGAAACAAAAGAAAGAAGACTAAATCAATCATTCAATTTCTCTGAAGCCTTGGTTCTGAAAAAGAGTGTAAACCCACGTGATAGGATGCGAGCTGATTTAATCCTTGAGAATCTTTTACGTGAAGATATACCTTATGATTTTCATGTTAAGGTACTTCTAACCTTATGCGTTTTACTGATACTAGAACTGCACTCAATTGGAGAAAAAAACCTTCTAAACAGGTTACAGAAATATGTTTTAGATCTTTATTCTCTTGCATCAACCAATAATTCATTCATTTTAACTGCTGAAACTCTCATGCTCCAAGCAAAATTAGCTTTAGTTGAATTAGATTCTGAAAAAGCTAAGAAACTTCTAGAACAAGCTAGCCGAATTGCTGAAGATAAAGGATTAGAAAGGTTAAAAATAGCTATTTCTCAAGAAAAAGAACTATTCAAAGTTGAAACTAGTCAGATTAAGGATCTTGATTTAGATTCTCCTATTACTGAAAGAATGGAAATTGTTAGCTTAGATAAACGGATGAATGGCATCAAGAAATGCTGTCTTACTGAAGTAAAAACAGATGATTCTGAAACTTCTAAAAAATTATTCTCAATAAGTATCTAGATTCTCTTAATCACTTAACTAATAATCATTATAAGTGCTCCAGACAAAAAAACTTGACAAGTATAATTCAAATTGTATTCTTTGGAGGAATATTTATTGAGAAGGGATGATTATGCTATTTTTTCAGAAGGGAAAATTGGTAAACTCAATTTACCAAATCGATTGGTTCGTTCTTCTACTTGGGATCCTTCTATCCTATCTATCAGACAGTTGAGTGATGAAGTACTCAACCTTTATCGGAATCTTGCTCTTGGTGGAATTGGATTGATTATTACTGGAGGTTTTCCTGTTTTTAGAGAAAGAAATCCTAAAGATCCACCAGGTGAATGGTTAGTATCCTTTCCTGACCTTCGTGTAAAAGATTTAGAAAGGATGATTCAAATTGTACGTGATGCAAACTCGAAATGTAGAATAGTTGCACAACTAGAAAACGGTAATATCGCTGCAAAACCCTCAGATGTTCGTTCACCCTTCTCTAAACGTAAGCTGAGGATATTAAATCAAGAGGAAATATCTGACATAGTTGATTGTTTTGTTGAAGCAATTATAGATGTGAAAGAAACTGGTTTTGATGGTGTTCAACTTCATGCTGCACATGGTGGTCTATTAAGTCGTTTTCTTTCATCTTATTCAAATCGAAGAGATGACACATATGGAGGATCAGCATCAAAAAGAGCTAGAATTATTAATGAGATAGTTTCCAAAGCTAGAAACACTGTAGGAGATTATCCTATTCTTATCAAAATGAACTGTACCGATTATATGATAGGTGGGACAGATATTGACACTTTTTCCAGCTTAGCAAAGGAGATTGAGAACACTGGAGTAGATGCGATTGAGATAAGCGGAGGGATGTGGGATTGTCTTTTTAAGAGCGAGGAAGAACTGGGATTTAGACCTGTTCCTGCACCTGAATCTCATACACGTATTCGAAGTCCTGAAAAGCAAAGTTATTTTCTGAAATATGCAGAAAAGCTGAATCTATCCATACCGATCATCATGGTTGGAGGTAACAGACACATAGAAAGGTTAGAGTCAATAATTAAACAAGGTAAAGTTGACTTTATTTCATTATCTCGACCTTTAATCTGTGAACCAGATCTACCAAATCGTTGGCTTGAAGGACGAGGAGGTTACACTACTGAGTGTATTTCATGTAACTCTTGCATTTACAATATGTATGTACATCCTGGAAAACCTAAACCTGGATTAGTTACTTGCGTTTACAAAGAAGATAAAGAGATTCATAAATTAGCACAGAAATGGCTCTCTTCTTGGGGAAAGAAACGTACTATATCAAAATAGGTTATATCTAAACAGAATCTATTGTTTATTTTTTTATTTCTCATTTGTTATATGCGAAAAAAAACATTCCATCCTAATCTGTGAATACATCACTTATTTCTGATATCCATTCTGCTGATTGATGTTTAAAGTAAGTTTCATAAAGTTCTGAATATAGTCCTTTCTTTGCCATCAAACCATCATGATTTCCTTCTTCTACAATTTCACCTTGATCTAGAACAATTATTCGATCAGAATTCTTTATAGTAGTTAGACGATGTGCGATAACAATCGAAGTTCTATCAGCTAAGAGCTTTTCTAAAGCTTCCTGAATCTTCCATTCTGTATATGCATCAACAGCAGCTGTTGCTTCATCTAAAATCAGGATTTTTGGATCAGCTAATAATGTTCGTGCAAAGGATACCATTTGTCTTTGACCAGCTGAAAGTCCTTTACCTCTTTCTCCAATTTCAGTTTTCAGACCATTAGGTAAAGCATCTATGAATTCTTGAGCAGCTACGATATTGATAACCTCTTGTACTTGTTTTTTTGTTGATTTGGGATTCCCATATTTGATATTATCCAATACTGTCCCACTAAAGAGAAAAACATCTTGAGATACTAGTCCGATTTGGGATCTTAGTTTATGCATATCATAATCTCGAATATCAATACCATCAATTTTTATTGCCCCTTTGTTAATATCATAGAATCGCATTAGTAAAGAAGCAATAGTCGTTTTACCTGCTCCTGTATGACCAACAATAGCAATTGAATCTCCGGGGTTAATTTCTAGATTTATACCTTTCAAAACTGGTGTATCTGGTTCATATTGTTGATAAACATCTTCAAAAAGGATATGCCCCCCTAAATCTTTCAAAACTGGATTATTTGGATTTAGTATCTCAATTTCAGCATCAATCATACTAAATATCCTCTCCATTGCAGCAAAACCACTTTGTATTGTTGAGATTTGGGATGCTACTCTAATGAGTGGATACAAGAAACGGTTTAGTAGAAGTAAGAATAAGAGAATTACAGATGGTGAAGTCATACCACCTAGGATTTGCCAACTACCAAAAAGTGTTATAACAAACACCCCCAAAACACTAATACCATCCATGAGAGGCCAAATCCCCATCACTGCAAATGCTCTATTTTTTGCATGTTGAAAGGTTGCTTCATTAATTATTTCAAATTCTTCCTTTGATCGTTTTTCTCTTCTGAAGGCTTTCGCAACTGAAATTCCTGAAACACTCTCCTGGAATGAAGCATTCACTTCACCAATTGCTTCCCTCCATTTTCCACTTGTTCTTCTGGTTATAGCTCTAAATAGAATAGCTACACCAAAAACAAAAGGTACCATTCCCATGGTAACAAAGGTTAACTTCCAGTTAACTATAAACATCCAACCAACAACAGCAACAAGAATAAAGAAATTAGCTATAAACTGTGCAACAACATTCAGCATATCAGTTAATTCTTGAGAATCATTTGTTACTCTGCTCATTATCTGTCCAGTTGCTTGTTTGTCAAAAAACATTATATCATGTTCTTGTAAACTCACATAAGTTTCCATTTGAATATTTTTGATTACTCTTTGAGTAACTTTTACTACAATAATTGAGAGAACAACTTGCATTAACCATGTGCCAAGAGATAGAAGCACATATCCAATTGCATAAGGTGAAACAGCTGTCCAAGCTTCTCCAGCTACTAAGGCATCAAAAGCATTCTGAACCATTATAGGAGGGAGAATGGTTACGACTGCAAATGCTAAGATTCCCACAATAATGAAAAGTAGTTGCGTTTTATATTCTCTTAAATATCTCCAGAATCTCTTTAAGAGCTCGATATCGGAATATTGTTTTTCATATGGTTCTGCGAGTGTTGCTGATCTCATCATTCAGGATTTCCTCCTAATTCTCATTGGTGGTAGTTCTGAAAATCTTTCGAAAAGTCGTCTATAATCAATATTTCTGATGATTAGTTCATCATGCATTCCGCAATCCATTAATTTTCCATTTCTCATTACTATTATGAGATCAGCATTTTTGATTGTCGCTAATCTATGTGTGATGATAAAAGTGGTTCGATTTTTCAGAACATTTGCAATTGCAGTTTGAATTTTCCTCTCTGTTTCTGCATCAATTGCACTACTTGCATCATCAAAAATCAATATGGATGGATCAATAAGTAGAGCTCTTGCTATAGCTATTCTTTGTTTTTGTCCTCCTGAAAGTGTAACTCCTCTTTCACCAACTACTGTATTATAACCTTCTTCAAAACTCATAATAAAATCATGACTTTGAGCTAATCTTGCAACTTCTTCTATTTTTTTCTGGGTTGCATCTGGTTTTCCGTAAGCAATATTTTCTTTAATCGATTTACTAAAAAGAAAAACATCTTGTTCTATAACACCTATATGATCTCTAAGGTTTGATAAACACATATCTTTGATATTGATTCCATTAATGAAAATCCCTCCTTTAGTTGGATCATAAAGACGCATTAG